>NZ_JBEONQ010000027.1:0-71084 GCF_040544445.1 Undibacterium sp. GrIS 1.8
GTCACATGTGCCGCTTCAAACAAGAAAACCAATCGCAACAGTGGCCACACCCATGCTCGACTTTACTGGTTTGGGTATTTTGCAAGAAGCTCTAATTTAATAAAATAACATCCATCACGCTTAACACTAGAGAAAGTTCATCATGAGCGTTAGTTCAGTCAGCAGCAGCACAACTACCCCAACGCCGGTTACTCCGCGTCCTACGGATCAGTTGCAGGCACAAAAGCCGGACAACACCAAGACCAGCAATGACGATAACGTCAAGGCAACTGCGCAGGCACAGGCGCAGGCACAAGCTCAAATTCAGGCTCAAGCACAAACTCAAAATCAAGCGCCACCACCGCCAAGCCCTTCTGTGAATACGGACGGGCAAAAAATCGGACAAGTGATCAACGTGAGTGCTTAGGTTTAAATCTATTGAGTTTAAATTTGCTGAAATTCAATTTGCTGAAATTCAATCTGCAGAATTTCAATTTGCATCACGGATTCAAAACAGCTTTGTATTTATAGTTTATTAATGGTGTATTTATGCCCACAACGACTGGCATCTAATTATGTCGTCCAGCAGTAGATAAGCTGACTAACAATACCCAGATCGTAAAAAATCGGCATCGCGTGTGACACGAATGCCGATTTTTTTTTGAAGTTACTTTTTATTCCAGCGCTGTCTTTGGTGTTGTGTTGTTTTGAATCTGTTTCCGGTTTAGTGCTAGTGCACTTTCGCTTCAAACAAGTTCATCGTGTAACCGTGCATAATGCGCTTGAAAAATGTCCGCAATAAAAACAAAGGGAAGCGCTGTTTTTGCACTATCAAAGTTTCTTCTACGATGGATTCGCTGGCAGCATGCTGGTAGCCGCAACGCTCAAAAATATCTTTAGGATTCTCCGGGAAAAACCGGAATTTTGCGCCCAACTTTTCTATCCTGTCTGTGAGCTTCTTGCCCGTCTTTTGGATGAAATGCTTGCTCATCAAATCGCACATCAAACTATGTTTTGGATACGCTGCCCGCAATGCCTGCAAGGTTTGCTTAATTTGGGTCTCGGTCAAATATCCAAACACACCTTCCATCACAATAATGACCGGCATGCGATCATTTTTTGGCAATTTATTGGTCAAGGTTTCTTGCGAAAAATCTATTGCGATACGCTCTAGGGCATTGGCACAGGACGCTGCTGGCAAACAGGTATTTTTATGCTCGATGACCTGTGGCTCATCAATCTCAAACCAATGTCCGTGATCCAGCCTGAAAGCCCGCGCATCAAACCCCGCGCCGATCAGTATCACTTTCGTTTTTGGCTGTTGATCTAAACGCTCACGCAAAAAATCGTCAATCATCCTATGCCGTACCGCAATACTCTGATTGGGTCTGACATCGGTTTTAAGCTGGTCAAAAATCGTGTTGCCATGATCCGTCATAAATAAATGCGCATACGCGTCGCCACATAAAGGCTTTGCTGATTGAGCATCCTGAGCACGTACGCCACAGGTATAAAACGCTGTGTCTGAGATAGGATTCATTGGATGATTTTGTGATTTGGTTTTGTTATTGATAGGGCTTACGCAAAATTATCCCGGCAAGGCGAGATGAACTCAAGAGTATCGATTAAATAAAGAATCCGTGTCGAATAAAAATATACTCCCATCTTTTTGACGCCAAATAGACAAAAGGTGCAGGATATACCTGCACCTTTTAAAAATACTCTCTACCAGTATTGAACTGACAGCTCATCCCTGACAGATCACCCATCGGTATTAAGTTAATAAGTTGATGGTAAGCTTACACCACGATCGTCTGATGCTCATCGCCTTCGCGGGCGCGAATGGTGCCGATGCGAGAAACGGTTTCGCCAGCGGCAAGCAGTTGCGCCATCGCTGTATCCGCATTCTCTTGCGAGACGATAACAACCATGCCGATGCCGCAGTTGAAGACACGGTGCATTTCTGCATCTGCCACGCCGCCGTGTTGTTGCAACCAGGTAAACAGTGGTGGCATGGCCCAGGCTTTGCTGTCGAGGATCGCGGTCAACTTATCTCCTAACACGCGAGGGACGTTTTCTACCAAGCCACCGCCGGTAATATGCGCCATACCTTTGACTTCCATGCTCTCCATCAATGCCAGCAGTGGTTTGACGTAGATACGGGTCGGTGCCATCAAGGCATCTGCCAGAGTGCGTCCGTGGAAATCCGAATTCAGGTCAGGGTTAGCAACTTCGATAATTTTGCGTACCAGTGAGAATCCGTTGGAATGGATGCCGGACGATGCCAGACCGAGGATGACGTCGCCGGGAGCGATTTTGCTGCCGTCGATGATTTTAGATTTTTCTACTGCGCCGACCGCAAAACCCGCCAGATCGTATTCGCCTTCCGGGTACATGGATGGCATTTCGGCAGTTTCGCCACCGATCAGGGCGCAGCCTGCTTGCTCACAACCAAAGGCGATGCCTTTGATGACATCTGTCGCGGTAGCAATATCGAGTTTGCCGCAGGCGAAATAATCGAGGAAAAATAAGGGCTCTGCACCTTGCACCAAAATGTCGTTCACGCTCATGGCGACCAGATCAATCCCAACGGTGTCGTGACGATTCAGGTGGAAAGCGAGCTTCAGCTTGGTACCAACACCATCGGTGCCAGAGACCAGAACAGGCTCTTTGTATTTTTTGCTAATTTCGAACATGGCACCGAAACCGCCGATGCCAGCCATGACGCCTTCGCGCATAGTACGTTTGGCGAAAGGCTTAATCGCGTCAACTAGCGCATCGCCAGCGACCATATCGACGCCAGCGTCACGGTAAGAAAGGGAAACATTGCTTGGAGTACTCATGATAGTCGTCAATAGAGGCGTGAGGCGGTAAAATAGAAGGATTGCTGAATTTGATGATTTTCTAATACGCTTCAGAAAATTCAAGCAGATTTCTGCAACAAAGAACGCTATTTTAACAAATCGACCCGAGTCGCAGCTAGTTTTTGGACTTTTTGCGGCATGTTCTGGTTTCATCCCCAGTTTTTGTCTGAAGAGAAACTTATATCCACTATGGCATTTTCATTTACCCCTGAACAAAAACAGACCGCCTTATGGTGCGTGCTTGGGCTGGCACTACTGATTTTGATCTTATTATTGGGGCCAATCTTAATGCCATTTATTGTGGCGGCGATTTTGGCTTACATCCTTAATCCTTGGGTAGATCGCCTGTGCGCTTTGCAATTAAAAGGCATCCATTTACCACGTTCACTAGCGGCGACTTTGCTGATTGTGTTGGTGATCATGTTGATACTGGCAATGGTACTGGTGATGACGCCAATTTTGCAGAAGCAGATACCGCAGTTGCAAGACCAGATACCTCGTTTTTTTGATAAAGCGAATGAATTATTAGGCCCGATGTTAGGCAAATTGGGCATTCATATTCAATTAGATAGTGCTGGCATCAAAGATATGATCACCAAGCAACTAGACACCAGTGGTGACGAGATTGGCAAGGCAGTATTAGCCTCCATCCGCGTTGGTGGCACCGCTGTATTGGGCATGGTCGCCAATTTGATGCTGATACCGATTGTATTGTTTTATCTTTTGCTTGACTGGCATCCTTTGATGGACAGGTTGGAAAATTTTATCCCGCGGCGCTGGGTCGGCAGCGTCAAATCCGGCGCCTCAGAAGTAGATAGTATTTTGGCGCAATATCTGCGCGGTCAGATCATGGTGATGGTTGTGCTGGCGATCTATTACTCAGGTGCGCTGGCGATTGCTGGTTTTGATCTGGCACTGCCGGTTGGCATTATTACTGGCTTTTTAGTGTTTATCCCGTATCTGGGATTTGGGCTGGGTCTGGCACTCGCTTTGATCGGTGCATTTTTACAATTTGATGGTTTTCACGGTCTGATTTCTGTCGCAATTATTTATGGTGTTGGTCAAGTATTGGAAAGCTTTATTTTGACGCCGCGTTTAGTCGGTGAGCGTATTGGCCTGCATCCGTTGACAGTGATTTTTGCCTTATTGGCATTTGGTCAGTTATTTGGTTTTATCGGTATTCTGGTTGCTCTGCCGACATCGGCAATTTTAGCGGTAGCGGCCAAACACCTGCGCATTGCTTATCTCAATAGTTCGGTTTATCGTCAGTCATGAGGCAATTACTGCTAGATCTGGATGCGGAACAACCGCCTTCATTAGATACTTTTGTCGTCGGCCAAAATGCTGAGCTGGCGCAACTGCTGAGCTTGTTTTCTACCCGTACTGCAAGTCAATATGGCGAGCGTTTTGTGTATTTGTGGGGCGAAGCTGGCGCGGGCAAAACTCATCTACTGCATGCGCTGGCGAATAGCGGGCAAGCGCGCTACATCAGTGCAGATGCGCCTGGCAGCGCCTTTGATCATACGCCGGAGGTCAGTTTGTACTTGCTGGATGACTGTGAAAACCTGCCAGCACAATCGCAAATTGATGCATTCAACTTATTTAATGAAGCCCGTGCGCATGGCGGCTTTTTAGTGGCGGCAGGCAAGCAGCCGCCCATGATTTTGAATGTACGGGATGATTTACGTACCCGTTTAGGCTGGGGCCTGATTTATCAAGTTCATGGTTTAACAGATGAGGATAAAATCGATGCCTTGGAACGATCTGCTCAGGCACGAGGGATCGTTATTTCGGGCGGCGTCTTACCCTATCTGATTACGCACTACCGGCGTGATATGTTGTCACTAACGGACATGCTGGATCAGTTAGACCATTATTCGCTAGAGACTAAACGAGCAATCACGCTACCGCTGCTGCGGGAACTACTGCAACAACAGCAGGCGTATGACCATTAATACTATGTACTTAGTTTGTCGCCTGCTCAGCCACTACAATATCCATGCAGTATTACTACAAAATAAATAAGGCACTTCCCTAACACTATGCGCAATATTGCTTTATTTGATCTGGACCACACGCTGCTTCCCATCGATTCGGATTATGAGTGGGGGCAATTTTTGGCCCGCACCGGCGCGGTTGATGCCAAGGCCTTTGAACGTCGCAATCGCGAATTTTTTGCGCAATATCAGGCAGGCACTTTAGATCCGGTGGAATATCTGGAATTTGCACTCGGCACGCTGGCACAATTTCCGCGCTCTGAACTAGATGCGATGCATGAAGAATTTATGGATGAGGTCATCCGTCCAGCCTTATTACAGCCTGCGCATGATCTGGTACAAAGCCATTTAGACGATGATGATCTGGTCGTCATCATCACCGCCACCAATCGCTTTGTGACGGCACCGATCGCACATGCTTTTGGTGTAGAGCATTTGATCGCCGCAGAACCTGAGCGGGACGCGGCCGGCAACATTACCGGAAAATTGCGAGGCGTACCAACTTCTGGTGCAGGCAAAGTCACTCATTTGCAGCAATGGCTAGCGCAACAAGGCATGCATCTGGACGATTTTCCACGCAGCTATTTTTATAGCGACTCGCAAAACGATATTCCTTTATTATCCATCGTCACTGATCCAGTTGCGACCAACCCCAACACCAAACTGCGTGCCCATGCCGAAACCCAAGGCTGGCCGATTATTCACTTATTTGACGAGCAATGATCAAGAAATTTATCCGCAAAATCTTGGGCGTTAAAAGCCGGGCAGAAGCCGCAGCAGCCAAGCGCAAACCCACGGTGCTCAATGCAAAAGAACATGGCATCGATCCGCAATTGTTGTCGTCCAACGCGATCCGCGTCACTTCCACACTGCAAGAAAATGGCTTTAAGGCTTTTGTCGTCGGCGGCGCAGTACGCGACTTGTTGTTGGGCGTAAAGCCAAAAGATTTTGACATTGCCACCAACGCCACACCAGATCAGGTTAAACGTCTGTTTCGTCGTGCTTTTATCATCGGCAAGCGCTTTCAAATCGTGCATGTGATGTTTGGACAAGACTTACTGGAAGTCACCACCTTCCGCGGTGCGGCAGTTGATAGTGCGCCCAAGGACGAACATGGTCGTGTGTTACGTGACAATACGTTTGGCGAGCAATTTGAAGACGCCGCACGGCGCGATTTTACGATTAACGCGATGTACTACGATCCGGCGACCCAGAGCGTGCTGGATTACCACGGCGGGATTGCCGATATCCGTAAAAAAACGCTGCGCATCATTGGCGTGCCAGAAGAACGCTATCGTGAAGATCCGGTGCGTATGCTGCGTGTAGTGCGCTTTGCTGCCAAATTACAATTTACGATTGATGAAGCAACCCGCGCGCCGATTCCCGTCATGGCGCCCCTGATCAACAACGTACCAACAGCACGGGTGTTTGACGAAATGTTGAAATTGCTGATGAGCGGTCATGCCATGGCGTGCTTACAGCAATTGCGCAAAGCAGGTCTGCATCATGGCTTGATGCCTTTATTGGACGTCGTGTTAGAGCAGCCGATGGGCGAGCGGTTTGTCACTCTGGCGCTGGCGAATACCGATGAGCGCATACGCCAGGGCAAACCCGTGTCACCGGGATTTTTGTTCGCCTCTTTGCTGTGGCATCAGGTAGTAGAAAAATGGAATGCCTATAAAGCCGCAGGCGAGTTTGCCATCCCTGCCCTGCACCTCGCAGCAGACGACGTATTGAATAAGCAAACCGATAGTCTTGCCCTGCAACGCAAGATCGGCTCAGACATGCGCGACATCTGGGCGATGCAACCACGGTTTGAAAAACGCGTAGGTAAAACACCGTACAAAATGCTAGAACATCCTAGGCTGCGGGCTGGCTATGATTTCTTGCTACTGCGTTGTGCATCGGGTGAACTGGATGCAGAATTAGGCGAATGGTGGACGGCATTTATGGAAGGCGATAGTGAACAACGAGAACACCTGTTGACCGTTAAACCGAAAGACACCGGAATAGTGAAAAAGCGCCCTCCACGTCGTCGTGCGCCACGCAAACCCGTAGCAGAATAAACTTTATATTGTTAGGTCAGAGATGACGACACAAGCATTCATCGGCATAGGCGCCAATCTGGGTGATGCACGTGGTACCGTAGAGCAGGCAATTCTGCGCTTAGCCGATTTGCCTGCCAGCCTTTTGATTGCGCAATCCAGTCTATTTAAGACTGCGCCAATTGAGTCCTCTGGTGATGATTACATCAACGCCGTAGCAGAGCTCCGCACAGATTTGAGCGCTACTGACTTGCTACTAGCTCTGCAGCAGATTGAATTAGCATTTGGGCGCGAACGTCCCTACCGCAACGCGCCGCGCACACTTGATCTGGATTTGCTACTGTATGGCTTAGAGCAAATCCATACCGATGCTTTAACAGTGCCGCATCCGCGCATGACAGAGAGGGCATTTGTGTTGCTGCCGCTGCTACAAATTAGTCCTTTAATCACGATACCTGGTAAAGGTGCGGCACAAGATTTCGCTGGTGTAGTTGCAGAGCAGGTAATTGTCGAGCTAACTTATTGAAATCACATACTACCCTATAGTACCTATATTAGCAGACTTAACGTCCATATAATATTTGGACGACTTACTAAAACAAAGGCATACTCCCCATAAAATGCCTGATATCACTCATTTATTGGAGAATTATTTTGGCTGAATATTTGCAAGATCGTAAAGCTGTCAGCATCCCGAGCCTGGCGATACAAGCCCAACAAGGCAATAAAATCACCATGCTAACTTGCTACGATGCCAGCTTTGCGGCATTGATGGATCGCTGTGGTGTCGAAATATTGTTGGTTGGCGATTCACTTGGCATGGTTTGCCAGGGGCACAATTCAACATTGCCGGTAACAATTCAAGATATCGCTTATCACACCGCTAGCGTAGCGCGTGGCAATAAGAATGCGCTACTAGTCGCCGATATGCCGTTTGGCAGTTACGCGACGCCAGAATCTGCCTTCAACAACGCCGTACAATTGATACAGGCTGGTGCGCAAATGGTGAAGCTAGAAGGCGGCGACTGGCTTGCACCGACGATCAAATTTTTGACAGAAAGAGCCATCCCGGTATGCGCCCATCTGGGTCTGACACCGCAATCAGTGCATCAATTAGGTGGTTATAAAGTACAAGGAAAAACCAGTGCCGCGGCTGATTTACTCAAGTCCGACGCACTGAGTCTACAAGCAGCTGGCGCCAGCCTCTTGGTGCTGGAAGCGATCCCCGCCGCACTCGGCAAAGAAGTCACCGAGCTATTAGCAATCCCAACGATTGGCATCGGTGCTGGCCCGGATTGCTCTGGACAAGTATTAGTCATGCATGACTTACTGGGCGTTTTCCCAGGACGCAAAGCCCGCTTCGTGAAGAATTTTATGGATGGTCAAACGACGATTGATGCGGCTGTAACCGCCTATGTCAATGCAGTGAAAGACAAATCATTTCCTGGACCGGAACATTGCTTTTAACTCAGATTTTCCATTGAAACAGCGACAAGTGTGCCTTTGGCGAACTAACTGGCTAGACGCGACGACGACGCAAGCTGCATCTTGCTAGGAGGAGCAACAACGCCAGGCAGTTCGCCAAAGGGTCAATTGTCGCTGTAGCGCCTCCACTCAAATCGCGGTGGTGTTATCCATCTGAAGACCGCATGCCGTCTGCGTTTCTGCGAAGTGGTAGCGGCCTAATAGAAAATCTGAGTTTAACTGAAGTTGAATCTTTGGGGAGTGGCTGCGGCAGTCTCTGTGCCACAGCTATCCAATACCAGTGACGTATCAGTGCGTTTTAAGATTTAAAACGAGCAAGGCTGGTTTCAAGATGTGCCGATAAGGTTTCTGGCGAACTCACCGTCATACCCAATTGGCGTAATAAGCCGTCCTGCAAACCATATACCCAACCGTGAATCGTCAATGGCTGTGATCGCTCCCAAGCATCCTGAACGATATTAGTTCTGCAAACATTGACTACTTGCTCAATGACATTGAGTTCACAAAGACGATTACTTTTCTCTTTTTCAGTGAACACATCACCTAGGTAGGCTTCGTGTTTTTCCTGTACGTCCTGAACATGGCGCAACCAGTTATCAGCCAGGCCAACACGGCGGCGCGTCAACGCTGCATGCACGCCCGAGCAACCATAATGACCACAAATAATAATATGCTTAACGCGTAATACATCAATCGCAAATTGCAATACGGAGAGGCAATTCAAATCGCTATGCACGACTACATTAGCGATATTTCTATGAACAAATAATTCGCCTGGCAACAATCCCAGTAATTCATTGGCCGGGACGCGGCTATCAGAACAACCTATCCAGAGGTATTCCGGACTTTGTTGATCTGCCAGTTTTTTAAAAAAACCGGCATCCTTGGCGACGATGGCATCAGCCCATTGGCGATTATTTTGGAGAAGTTGCTCAGGAGTGAGGTTCGGTTTATCTTGCGCGCTCATGCTATTTCCTTCATTTTCGACAGGCGCCATTTTAACCGAGAATGCACTCTAAACCCGGATATCCCTACAAGGAGACGGCAGGCAAAAAATTTGCCGAAGTAGCTTAGTAGTAAAAATTCAGATGTAATTATTCGGGTGTAAATAGCCAAAAACGCGGAGACAATTTTTGTCATCCGCGTTTTTGATTATTTAGCAAATCTGTTCACAACCAACTTAAAACATGAATGCTGTACCAGCACCAGACTAACGATAACTACTTCTGTCCTCAGTCGCCTCAGGAGCTAACATCGCCTTCTTAAGCGATGAATCAACTGGTTTTTCACCTAACCAAATACGCATCAAAGCATTATTGAAAACGATATCGGGATAGGGCTCGCCTACTTTTTTACCGTTAAGATAAAAAATAGTACCAACACCAGGTATCCAGTCCGTCAGGATGATGTCGCCTTTTTTTAGTAGCGGAACTGAGGCAAATAATTCACCCAGACGCAAAAACTGCGAAGTAAGTTTTATCTTTTCAGCTTTATCAGTATTTTTTTGAATACCCGAAATAAAACCATCCCCAAATTCATCGCTACTTACTTCACGTAGCATGACGATTGCAACACGCCGCGGGCCAGTCGTGGCAAGCACATCAGGCACGGTAGTTTTTTTGTCTTTTAAATAGAGTGCAGCAGCATAGACCTTAAAAATCGCTTTGTAGCGAATGCCGGCACCATTGAGCTTTAAATCTGTGTTGGCAACATGTGCTGTGTCATCAAATTTGACCCCAGCCACTTCCATCGGGGCCGCATGTGTTGCCATGCTAGTTAGGGCAAGCAATGCAAAGCCCGCTAACAAGCGCTTACTTGTATTCAAAATCATTTTTGTCTCCATTAATTTCACCCTTTATAAGTGCGTGGGCGTTTTCTTAGGCTATGCTAAATCAATATAAAACTGTTTAATAACAGCATCTTATTATACGTTGCCACAGCGCCACAAGGAATCCGATTACCGGAAAAGTGGTTTTATTCCACCAAATCCATCACACCACTCAATCTATTAACCAAAGACTTTCATCCTGAACAAGCCAGAGTTTAGGATTTGATGTGATTTAATTATTTTCGCTAATAAAAAACCCCATCAAAAATAATTTGATGGGGTTAGCGCTTATCGTTATTGATGACAAACTGTTTTTAACAAATAAAGATATTTCATTTAAAGCTATTCAAGCTCACTCAAAAAACTTTTTAACCTTATCCATCCAAGTCTTACTTTGCGGATTGTGCTTCGCTCCGCCCTCGACAGTTAATTGCTCAAAATCACGTAGCAACTCTTTTTGCTTGTCTGTGAGTTTGACTGGCGTCTCAATCACAACATGACAGAACAAATCACCGGCATAACCTGATCGAACCCCTTTAACGCCTTTGCTGCGCAGACGGAATGTCTTACCAGACTGCGTACCTTCAGGAATAGTAAAAGACGCTTTACCGCTCAGGGTTGGCACTTCAATATCGCCGCCCAAAGCTGCTTTGACGAAAGAAATCGGCATTTCGCAATGCAAATCATCTCCCTCACGCTGGAACACCGGATGTTGTTTGATGTGAATTTCTACATACAAATCACCAGGAGGACCGCCATTGACGCCAGGTTCACCATTGCCCGATGAGCGAATCCGCATACCATCATCAATACCTGCTGGAATTTTGACTTCCAGGGTTTTGTTACGCTTGATGCGACCAACACCAGAACAAGTGGTGCAAGGTTCAGGAATCATCTTGCCAGTGCCATGACACTTAGGACAAGCTTGCTGAATACTGAACAAACCTTGCTGCATACGGACTTGTCCATGGCCGCCACAGGTAGTACATGTGACCGGCTGTGTACCCGGCTTAGCACCAGAACCATGGCAGGTATCGCACTCATCCCAGCTAGGCACACGGATCGTGGTATCAAAACCATTCGCGGCTTGCTCTAATGAAATCTCTAAGTTGTAACGCAAGTCAGCACCGCGATACACTTGCGGACCATTGCTGCGACCACGACCGCCACCGAAAATATCGCCAAAAATATCACCGAAAGCATCTGCAAAACCAGCACCACCACCGCCTCCGCCACCACCCATATTCGGATCGACGCCAGCATGTCCGTAACGGTCATATGCATCACGCTTTTGCGGGTCAGACAGCATTTCATATGCTTCCTTACCCTCTTTGAATTTTTCTTCTGAGGTTTTACTATCCGGATTACGATCTGGATGATACTTCATCGCTAATTTGCGATAAGCCTTTTTGATTTCGTCTTCTGTCGCGTTCTTTGCGACGCCCAGAATTTCGTAAAAATCACGCTTCGCCATCTCTTTGCACCTTGTTTTATATCAGCGAATTAAGCAAAAACGCCGAGCAGGAAATCGTCAACACGATTAACTGCCCGGCGAGTCATGGCGGGAATCTCCCGCCGGACTAATTACTTGCCGTCTTTAACTTCTTTAAAGTCAGCATCAACGACATCATCATCTTTAGCGTGGGCATCGGATGCGCCAGCGTTAGAAGAAGAACCGCCTGCCGCCGCACCACCGGCAGCAGCTTGTTGCGCTTGCATATCGGCATAGACTTTTTCGCCCAGTTTCTGCGATGCAGTAGATAAAGCACCAATCTTGGTATCAATCTCAGCTTTATCACCAGTTTTCAGAATTTCTTCCAAATCTTTGATTGCAGCTTCGATTTTTTCTTTATCGCCTGCATCTAGCTTATCGCCATGCTCACTCAAGGCTTTTTTGGTTGAATGAACCAAGGCATCGCCTTGATTACGGGACTCAGCCAATTCTTTGACTTTTTTGTCTTCGTCAGCGTTCAGCTCGGCATCTTTCACCATTTTCTGGATTTCATCTTCCGTCAAACCAGAGTTTGCTTTGATGGTGATTTTGTTTTCTTTGCCAGTTGCTTTATCTTTTGCGCCTACATGCAAAATACCATTGGCATCGATGTCAAAAGTTACTTCAATTTGTGGCGTGCCACGTGAGGATGGTGGAATACCTTCCAGATTGAATTCGCCCAAACCTTTATTACCGGCGGCAATCTCACGCTCGCCTTGGAACACTTTGATCGTCACCGCTGGTTGATTGTCATCCGCAGTCGAGAACACTTGGCTGAACTTAGTCGGGATCGTTGTGTTCTTTTGAATCATCTTGGTCATTACACCACCCAGAGTTTCAATACCCAAGGATAAAGGTGTTACGTCCAACAACAACAGATCTTTACGCTCGCCAGACAATACCGCACCCTGGATCGCTGCACCGACGGCAACTGCTTCATCAGGATTAACGTCTTTGCGCGGCTCTTTGCCGAAGAACTCTTTTACCAGTTCTTGTACTTTAGGCATACGTGTCATACCACCGACCAGGATGATGTCATCGATGTCGCTGGTTTTAACGCCTGCATCTTTGATCGCGATACGGCAAGGCTCTATCGTTTTTTTGATCAATTCTTCAACTAGGGCTTCTAATTTAGCGCGAGTGATTTTCAAGTTCAAATGCACTGGTGCGCCATTTGCCATCGCAATATACGGCTCATTGATCTCTGTTTGCTGCGCGCTGGATAATTCAATCTTGGCGCGTTCTGCAGATGCCTTAATACGTTGCAATGCGATTGGGTCTTTTTTCAGATCGAGGCCATTAATTTTTTTGAATTCTTCAATGATGTAATCAATGATACGTTGATCAAAATCTTCACCGCCGAGGAAAGTATCACCATTAGTAGACAATACTTCGAATTGTTTTTCGCCATCGACATCAGCGATTTCAATGATGGAAACGTCAAACGTACCGCCACCCAAATCGTAGACTGCAATCTTGCGATCGCCTTTTTCAATTTTATCCAAGCCAAATGCTAATGCAGCGGCAGTTGGTTCATTGATGATGCGTTTTACGTCCAGACCAGCGATACGGCCAGCGTCTTTAGTTGCCTGACGTTGTGCATCATTAAAGTAAGCAGGCACAGTGATGACGGCTTCTGTCACTTCTTCACCGAGGTAATCCTCAGCCGTTTTTTTCATCTTACGCAAAACTTCTGCGGAGATTTGCGGTGGCGCCAATTTTTTGTCACGTACGCTAACCCATGCATCGCCATTGTCTGCTTTAGAAATGGAGTAAGGCATCAGACCGATATCTTTTTGAACTTCTTTTTCTTCAAACTTACGACCAATCAAACGTTTAACGGCGTACAAAGTGTTGACCGGGTTGGTCACAGCCTGACGTTTAGCGGATGCGCCGACTAAAATTTCGCCATCTTCTTGGTAAGCAATAATGGACGGTGTAGTACGCGCACCTTCTGCATTTTCGATTACTTTTGGCTGGCCGTTTTCCATAATGGCCACGCAGGAATTAGTTGTTCCTAAATCAATACCGATCATTTTTCCCATGATATTTCCCTTTGAGTTTATTTATTCACTATTTTTGAGCTCTATACCGCAGTTTTACATCGGCATTTTTGCTCTATTGGTTTGGATATCGGGCAAAAAACCCTAATTTCAAGCATTTTTTAGGGGTTTTTACTTATTTTTCTTATTTAGCTTGTGCGACCGTCACCAGAGCTGGGCGCAATAACCGATCTGCGATGGTATAGCCTTTTTGCAATACAGTAACGACGGTGTTAGCGTCTTGCTCAGCTGGAACCATAGAGATTGCTTGATGCTTGTTTGGGTCTAACTTGTCACCAGTTACAGGGCTAATCTCAAGCAGGCGGTTTTTCTCAAACGCGGAGCTTAATTGCTTCAAAGTCATTTCTACGCCCTCTTTTAATGAATCAATCGAGGGAGTTTCAATTTTGAGCGCCATTTCTAAACTATCTTTGACTGGCACCATTGCCTCAGCAAAGCTCTCAATCGCAAATTTATGTGCCTTAGCAATATCCTCTTGGGCACGACGACGAATATTTTCGCCTTCTGCTTTTGCGCGCATAAACGCATCTTGCAACTCGGATACTTTTGCTTCTAGTTGAGCCAAAGTATCAACTACTGGCTCTTGTGCTGCAGCTGCGTCTTGAGGAATTTCTGACACAACGGATTCTTCAGGATCGGTCACTTCTGACGGTTTTTCTTGCTCTTGCATTGCTGATCTCCAAATCAATTACACATAGACAATTGATTTGGGGGGTATCCATGTCATTTCAAGGGGTATTAGCGAACTTTTTAAGCAAAACCCGGTCACTATCAACTTATAGTGCTAAAAAGCTAAGCTTTAAAATATATTTCGTTACAATTTCTACACAATTCGTTGCTGAAAAAATCAGCAAAATCTCCTACTATGAATGCAGGAGATAATTGCAAAAAATATTACTTTCTACGATGTCATCTCGGTATCGTATTTTTTATATCTGGAGGAAATTGTCATGAAACTCTCCATCGCTTCCATTATCGTTTTTGCTTACGCATTAGTGATAGTCGCTTGGATTTGTACTTCACAAGCTAACGTAATTTGATTCAATTTTGTAAACGTACAAATTAGATGTGGGGACGCAGATAAGCTTTTCCACATGAATCTGAGTGCGTTTGGCATTAATAAATTTCTATAAATTACATACTCCCTATAATTTATACAAAAATGCTCCTGCGCCATAGTAAATGTATGGACATCTTAAATATACTTACCATCAGTATATTTAAGATGTTGCTAAACATTCGCAATATCAACTCCCGTTCCGTTCAATAGTCTTACCTGCCAATAATTTCAGACAGGTGAGAGCGAATCGTGTAATCACTCACACCAAATCCATCACGGAGAGCCATCTTCTGTAATTGGCGACGGAAGTATCTAATTGATAATAATTTTATTAAAGTAGCGCCTAGATATCGCTTAACGCTACGAAATGTAAAGCGAGTCGCGTAAAATCACGCTTTTAGGAAAAGGACATAAGCATGATTTTAGTAACTGGTGGGGCGGGATTTATTGGTGCCAATTTTGTACTCGATTGGCTAAAGCAACATGATGAGCCAGTAATCAATTACGACAAGCTGACTTACGCAGGCAATCTCAACAATCTCAAGGACTTGCAGCAAGATGCTCGTCACGTGTTTGTACAAGGTGATATCAATGACGGCGCCACATTATCGGCACTGTTAGACAAGTATCAGCCAAGAGCTATTTTGCATTTTGCCGCAGAAAGTCATGTCGATCGCTCTATTCTCGGACCTGCCGCCTTCGTCACGACGAATATTAACGGTACCTTCAGTCTGTTAGAGGCTACTCGCGCCTATTGGCAAAATTTAGCCGAGCCTGAAAAAGCTACTTTCCGCTTTTTGCATGTATCGACCGATGAAGTCTATGGCACTTTAAGCGCAGAAGATCCGCCGTTTTCTGAGACTACGGCTTACGCTCCTAATAGCCCTTACTCGGCATCTAAAGCAGCATCAGATCATTTAGTACGTGCTTATCATCACACTTACGGTTTGCCTACGCTAACTACCAATTGCTCCAACAACTATGGTGCTTATCACTTCCCAGAGAAGCTAATCCCGTTAATTATTACCAATGCCCGTGCTGGTAAATACCTGCCTGTGTATGGTGACGGTCAGCAAGTACGTGACTGGCTTTATGTTACAGACCATTGCGCTGCTATCCGTCGCGTATTGGCCGATGGACGACTTGGAGAAACCTATAACGTCGGTGGCTGGAACGAGCAAAGCAATTTAAGCGTCGTTCACACTTTGTGCGATTTGCTGGATCAACTGCAACCAAAAGCCACTGGTAGTTATCGCGATCAGATCAAACACGTCAAAGATAGACCTGGCCATGATCGTCGTTACGCGATCGATGCCCGCAAGATAGAAAAAGAGCTAGGCTGGAAGCCAGCAGAAACCTTTGAAACAGGTTTACGTAAAACCGTGGAATGGTATTTAGCCAATGACGAGTGGGTCAACCAAGTACAGTCAGGTGAGTATTTAAAATGGGTTGATTTGCAATACAAAAATGGTGCAGAGGTGGTCGCGTGAATCTAAGTTTGAGCAAACGTAAAGGCATCATTTTGGCGGGCGGTTCTGGAACCAGACTTTACCCGGTAACCCAGGCGGTCTCCAAGCAATTATTGCCGGTGTACGACAAACCGATGATCTACTACCCGCTGACCACGCTCATGCTCGCGGGCATCAGTGATATCTTGATTATCTCTACACCTCAGGATACGCCGCGCTTCCAGGAGTTATTGGGAGACGGATCGCAATGGGGTATCAGCCTGCAATATGCTATCCAACCTAGTCCTGACGGATTAGCGCAAGCATTTATTATTGGTAAAGAATTTGTCGGTAACTCCCCCTCTGCCCTTATCCTTGGTGACAATATTTATTATGGTCATGATTTTGAAACTCAACTAAAACAAGCCGATAGCAATCAACATGGTGCGACCGTATTTGCCTACCACGTACATGACCCTGAACGCTATGGTGTAGTCGATTTTGATCAGCACCGGCAAGCCATCAGCATAGAAGAAAAACCGCTTAAACCGAAGTCTAACTATGCTGTCACCGGGCTATATTTTTATGACAATCAAGTCGTGGACATCGCAGCCAATATACAACCGTCGCACCGGGGCGAACTAGAAATCACCGATGTCAATAATGTTTACTTAAAGCAAGCGCAGCTTAAAGTGGAGTTAATGGGACGCGGCATGGCATGGCTAGATACCGGCACACATGAGTCTCTTTTAGAGGCAGGTCAATTTATCGCCACCATAGAAAAACGTCAGGGCCTGAAAGTCGCCTGTCCGGAAGAAATTGCTTACCGTCGCGGATATATTGACGATGCTCAATTAGAGAAGTTAGCGCAGCCACTCAAAAAGAATGAATATGGCCGCTACCTTTTGCAATTGCTCAATAATAAAGCGTACTAAACCCCAAAAAAATTAAGAAGAGATTATGAAAGTCACCCCAACTAATTTGCCTGAAGTAATGATCATTGAGCCGCGTGTATTTGGCGATGACCGTGGTTTCTTTTACGAGAGCTTTAACGCCAAAAAATTTGCAGAACTCACTGGTGTAGAAACAAATTTCGTACAAGACAATCACTCTATGTCGGCAAAAAACGTATTGCGCGGCATGCATTATCAGATCCAGCAAGCTCAAGGTAAATTAGTAAGGGTGATCTCTGGTGAAGTATTTGATGTTGCTGTTGATTTACGTAAAAGCTCACCACGCTTTGGGCAATGGACTGGCGTGACTTTATCAGCCGCGAATCAGCGTCAGTTATGGATACCACCAGGCTTTGCTCATGGTTTTGTCGTTACCAGCGATAAAGCAGAGTTCCTCTACAAAACAACCGATTATTGGGCGCCAGAGCATGAACGCTGTTTGCAATGGAATGATCCTGCGATTGGCATTCAATGGCCATTAAAGGACGAACCAGTGATGTCTGCCAAAGATCAAATAGGTAAGCTGCTCGTAGATGCAGAGGTATTTGCATGAGAATTTTACTGACAGGTAGCACTGGCCAGGTTGGAAACGCTTTACTAAGTACCTTACAGCGCTTAGATCACAGTGAAATCATTGCGCCGCAACGGGCTCAAATGGATTTAAGTAATCCAGATCAAGTTCGTCAGCTGATACAAGATATCAAACCTGATTTAATCATTAATCCTGCTGCCTATACAGCGGTGGATAAGGCAGAAACTGAAGCTGATCTGGCGCAAACTATTAACAGTGACATTCCAGGCATCATGGCAGAGGAAGTCAAAAAATTAGGCGCAGCTTTAATTCACTACTCAACTGATTATGTGTTTGACGGGAGCAAGCACTCGGAAGACGGTAGTTTAATTGCCTACGCAGAGGAAGATCAGACAGCGCCAATCAATGTTTATGGAAAGACCAAACTTGCTGGCGAACAAGCAATCATTGCCAGCAATTGTAACCATTTGATTTTGCGTACCAGCTGGGTCTACTCCACGTTCGGTAAAAATTTCTTACTGACGATGTTGCGTTTAGCAAATGAACGCGAAGAATTAAAAATCGTCAACGATCAATGGGGTGCGCCGACTTGGGCTGGCTGGATTGCTCAAGCGACTACGGACATTGTCAGTCAATGGCAAACTGCCAGCATGTCTCAGGATTGGTGGAAGGAGTATGGAGGAACATATAATTTTACTTCAGGTGGCACTACAAACTGGTGTGGTTTCGCTCAAGAGATCATGCGACAAGCAGATGCTAAGAGATTGCTGAAAAAAAATGCTCCGGTTGTATTGGGCATACCTTCAACAGACTATCCAACACCAGCCAAACGCCCGGTTAATTCTATTTTATCAAGTGATAAATTAAGGGATAAATTGGGCATACAGCCTCCAGCTTGGCAAGATGCACTGGCGGCTTGCCTAGAGCCTGTTAACAATTAGGCCCGCAGAATTTGACGTTCTGAATAGTTACTTAGTTTGCTTTATAGTCGGCATTGTCAGTGCTAATAAATACAAAATGACAGTGCCGAAAAAAGTTCGGTTTTCAATTTTTTTTGTTTTAAGCCCAGCTAATCGTTTTAGCTTTGACATAGCACCAAACTCAACCAAAAAATCAATCGCCTCGACACTGTGTTTTGGTATTGAGCCAAATCGGTATTTGAAACTTGCGGCTTGCTTCGCTGCGTTGTTAAGACTGTTTTTGGCAAGGGCATACTTTACCCTTGGAGAAAATAGTAAATCTCGATATCGTCTCTTTTTCGCTCCAACTTGATTGTTTTCGTGTTGGCGATAGAAGATCGTCGGATCGCTGATATGCGCCACTTTGCCAAAAGTGCTCGCTACCAAAATCAACCACCAATCATGCATTACTGCCTGCTCAGGCACAGGCAGCGCCAACTCTACAAGCTGTCGGTTAAACGCCATCGTGCATCCTGGAGCAACATTCGAGAAAAATATATTCTTGGCCGCTTTGTAGCCATCTGGCTTGATTTTTTGAGATTGAAAAAAAGATGCACTGATCGTGTTTAACTTACTATCGGTGACAGTCAGATCGGTGAATACTAAAGCAGAACTTGATCGATCTCCATCGCCCTCGACCTCAAGTAATTTTTTAATTGTTTTGTGTATTTTGTTGTTAAACCAAATATCGTCTTGATCTGACAGCATGATGTAATCTGCGGTCGAGTTCTTGATTGCATGGTTGAAATTACTAATGACACCGCGCTCTTCGTTTATCAGCAATCGTACATTGGGATGTTGTCTGGCGATCTCAGACACGATGGCCGCTGTGCCATCAGTTGACATATTGTCAGAGATTATAATGTCGCCCAATGAAAAATCCTTGAGCATAATCTCATTAGCCAAAATCGAAGCGATTTGATCGGAAATGTATTTTTCTCCGTTATAAGAAGCAAGCGCAATATCAATTTTCGGCATATTTCAAAAACTATAAAATGGTGTGGATTTTGGTAGAAAAGATGACCTACAGCAGCGAAATATTCTTCTTTCTCGCAACCGCTACCATAGCGACCGTAATAGAAATTTCAGTAATATAGAGACTTGCAATTAAGCCATTTGATTGGTACTGATAGGTCAGAAAGGTCGCGTACAAAGCATGTAATGGTCCCGCAATTAAGTATATTTTGCTGAGAATTTTGCTTTCGCCTAAAGCTAAAAACCGCCATTGAGACAAGATAGTCGCGATCGCAATAATCACAGGTAAAAACGCAAGTGATTTAAGGTAGAAGGCCGCAGGTAAAAAGGCTTTACCTAAATAGCGCTCTGCAATCGTTTCTGCAAAAAAGTACATCACGAAGCCACAAAAAAACTCCAGGCCGACGAGTAAAATTGCTCCCCTCTTAATCAACGCCTTTGACTCTTCTGCTTTACGTGGGTCCTGGCTTAAAGCGGCAATCCTTGGGAATAAAGCGGATGCAATCGGTTGTATAAACCCTTGTGCAGCGATACGAATTTTATCTGTTGCTGCAAAATAAGCAACCTGATCAGTACCAGCAAAAATCTTCAATAAAACAATATTAATTGTTGTATAAAAACTCGTAGATATATTCGACAAAAATACTGGCCATCCCTCTTTTAGCAGGGTTTTAATGCTACTGAGACTGACCTTAGTTTCTATAAAAATATTCTTAGAGTAAATATAGTAAAAAGAAAATATCGCAGCAATTACACCAGGAATGTTTTGTAAAATAGCGGCAATGACGACATCATCAGTATTTTTTACAAAAATAAAAAATAGTGGCAAGGGAATGATACGGGATGCGCCTGTAATTAGCGCCAGAACCCGCATTTTTTCTAAACCTTGAAACAACCAGGTTGGAAAAAGTGCATTCCCTATCACGCCGAGGAAGCAAGCAAATATAAGCGCAGTATTCTCGCGAATATCATAAAAACAAGTAATCAGAACTAGCAAAAATATCGCCGAGGCACCTGCGAGTAATAGTTTGATCGCAATGGTGTTTGCAACGACTGAGGATATATTTTTATTATTACTATTATTAATAGCGATTAATCTAGTTGCAGTAATCCCAAAGCCATAATCTGTGATGAGAATAAAATATTGGATTATCGATTGAGTAAAACCAAGCGCCGCATAATTGCTAACGTTTAAGGTTCTAGTTAAATAAGGTAGTGTGATGAGTGGAGCAAGATAAATCACCGCCTGGACCAAGATTAAATAAAATATGTTTTTTGTAATGCCGGTCATTTATTTTGAACTGTAAGGGGGATGATTTTTTAGTTCGACTTGCGCGAATTGTTACAAAAATGCAATTGAGAAAGACATTACAACGTACGACAAAGAGATGCAACGCTGTTAGACCAATTTTTCATAAGATTTGAGTAAATCTAAGTTAAGCACATGCAATACAACACTCGGTCTAATATTGGGTTCAATAATTAGTCTGATAACTCGCCTGATCGCTGTCCCATTCATTTCCAGCAAGTGTAGCGTAACTCCGTTGCGCGACCAGATAGATCTGCGGTCCAAAGCGCCACTATTAATGGTTCAGGCCTCGGCTTGTTTGGCTACCGCAAATTACAACTATCGGGTCATACAGTTCCGGCTATGAGAAGTGTTACATAAGTCCTATTATTACAAATAACCATCGCAATTAAGTTTTGATTTGTATCACCGGATCAAAAATACTCTACAAAGGATGCAAGAGCATATGATCCATGTCGCCATCATCAGCCACGGACACGAAAAATTACTGATCGCCAGTCAGCTAGGCGGTTTACTGCATAGCGCGCACAGCGACGATGGCATTAAAGTTTGGATCAAAGACAACCGACCCAGCGCAGAACTACAAATTTATTGTTCACATTATGGGATTAGTTATACAGACTCAAAACCGAACTTGGGTTTTGGCGAAAATAATAACTTCTTATTTAAAAAGGTAAGTGCAGAGTTCGGCATTCAACCCGGCGACTACTTTATTGTGATGAATCCTGATCTAAGTACTACGCCGGAAACAATTCGTGCACTGGTAACACAAATGAAAAAGGATGACTGCGTAATCGCCAGCATTAACTTGTTCAAAGATGCTGAGCACAAGCTAACGGACGCCAATATCCGCCACTTTCCGACTTACAAGTCCTTGCTAAAAATCATGATGGCAAAGTCGCTGACCCAGCATTACGATAAAAACTCCATCATGCAAGCTTCTTATGTTGACTGGGCATCAGGAGCGTTTCTGGCTTTTGACGCAGCGCATTACAATCAATTAGATGGTTTTAATCAAGCCTACTTTATGTATTTTGAAGACGTTGATATTTGCTACCGGTCTCAAAAAATAGTAGGTAAAGGCGTCTTGTACTACCCTCAATTTAAGGCGATTCATCTGGCAGCACATAAAAATCGCCAGCTTATTTCTAAGCATGCCTATTGGTTTATTTATAGCTTCTTGAAATTTTTATCTCGACGCTACTTTGTCTATTCCCGACAAAAACCGGTAGCCAGCTTACCCTTGGCGAAATAAGCAATATGAGAAGAACTATTTTGCTCACTGGTGCGACTGGCTTCGTGGGACGGAGACTCGCAGATCAACTACAACAACAAGGTGAGGAACTGATTTGCGTTAGTCGCCAAGCACAAGCGACTACCAGCGCAAATACGCTTACTCGCTATGAAAGCATCCCTGACTTAAGTGCAGAGACCGACTGGACAAAACTGTTATCAGGATTAACGCATGTTATCCACTGTGCCGCGAGAGTCCATGTGATGAATGAAACTGCAACTGATCCCTTGGCGCTGTTTCGCCAAGTCAATGTAGATGCGACTATCAATCTTGCACGTCAGGCTGCGAACGCCGGAGTAAAACAGTTTATCTTTATCAGTTCAGTCAAAGTTAATGGCGAACATACCACCAATGACCAAGCTTTCACCGAGGATAGCAAACCCCAACCAGAAGATGCTTATGGTATTTCGAAATACGAAGCAGAGCTTGCCCTGCTGGCTTTGGGACGTGAAACTGGAATGGCAATTACCATCATACGTCCGCCACTAGTATATGGCGCCGGGGTCAAAGCTAATTTCCTCAGTATGCTGAATTGGGTACAGAAAGGTGTTCCACTACCGCTCGCCAGCATAGACAACCGACGCAGCTTTGTGTACTTAGATAATCTGGTCAGTCTGATTCTGGCGTGTATTGATCACCCGAAAGCAGAGCAACAAGTATTTTTAGTCTCCGATGGACAGGATTTATCGACTGCGCAGCTATTACAATGCTGTGCAAAAGTATTGCACGTACAGTCCAGACTTTGGCCTTTTCCGCCTAAGTTGCTACTCTATGCTGCTAGTTTAGCGGGTAAAAAATCAGTCGCAGAACGCTTGTGCCAGTCTCTTCAAGTTGATATTTCGAAAGCACGGCTTTTGTTGGGCTGGACTCCTCCGTTCACCGCGCAACAGGGCTTGCAAGCAACGGCGGATGCCATTAAAAATGGTAAATCAAAAGGATAAACTTTGAAACGTGTATTTGATCTCAGTCTCGCTCTCGTTGCGGCATGCATATTGCTGCTTCCGGTGGCAATCGTCGCCGTCTGCGTAAGACTGACTTCACCCGGACCTATCGTGTATTGGTCTGACAGAGTCGGTCGGTACAATAAAATTTTTAAAATGCCTAAATTTCGCAGTATGCGCATTGACACTCCTGCTGTAGCAACCCATTTGCTTGGCAACCCCGATCAGTATTTGACACCGATTGGCTCTTTTCTCAGAAAATCGAGTCTGGATGAATTGCCACAATTATGGAGCATACTCAAAGGCGATATGAGCTTTGTTGGTCCTCGTCCCGCACTTTATAATCAAGATGATTTAATCGCCTTACGCTCGGCAAAGCAAGTAGACACTATCCTGCCGGGGCTTACCGGCTGGGCGCAAATCAATGGGCGTGATGAATTACCAATACCTGACAAAGTAGAATTGGATGTGTACTATCTGCGGCACCAGTCATTTATCCTAGATATGCGGATTCTGTTTTTGACTTTTTTTAAAGTCATCAAACGTGACGGTGTGACACATTAAACCAATTAAAAAAAGAAAAATAAAAGAACCCCACATGCAATCTCTTCTCGCGCTTCCCCGCTTAAAAAAACAAGCCATTGCCGCGCTGGCAGATGCACTCTGTTTACCGCTGACGTTTGTGATGGCGATTTGGCTCCGTTATGACGGATTGACTTTTGACGTACTCTCCCATTACGCCATACTCATCATTGCGGTTCCACTCATCTCTATCCCGATTTTTATTCGTATTGGCTTATACCGCGCAGTGATCCGTTATCTGGATCAAAAAATTATTTATATCGTCGTGCTTGGTGTGACGATGTCAGTTTTATTTCTGGCATTTATTAGTGTGATGACGCATATCATGGCTTTATCACGTGCGGTATTTGGGATTTATTGGGCTGGGGCGATTTTGTACGTCGGTGCTAGCCGCTTATTGGCTCGCTCGTATTTATTGGGTGTGAATCGCAATGAGAATGCGATCAATGTCGCAATCTATGGTGCTGGCAAAGCAGGTGTGCAATTAGCGACCGCATTACGGTCTGGTGATGAATATATCTGTGTCGCTTTTATTGATGATAATCCGAGTAAAAAAGCGTCTTTGATTGCAGGCATTAAAGTAAGTAGTTCAAGTGAATTACACAAACTAATTCCGCAACACCAGATCAAAGAAATTTTATTGGCGATGCCCTCCATTTCTAAAACCAGACAAAAGCAAATTCTCGATGATCTAGAACAATACAAACTCAAAATTAAAGTCACGCCCTCAATAAAAAGTTTGGTTAATGGCGAACTACGGGTACAAGATGTGAGAGAAGTCGGGATTGAAGATTTACTTGGTCGTGATGCGGTAGAGCCCAATCCAAGTTTACTGGCAACCTGCATCACGAATAAAAATGTCCTAGTCAGCGGTGCCGGCGGCTCCATTGGTTCAGAATTATGTCGCCAGATTTTAAATCAGAAACCAGCACAACTCATCCTGCTAGAGATGTCGGAATACGCACTCTACGCGATAGAGCAAGAGCTCAGTAATTTACGCACAGAAATGGCTCTGCAATGCGAGATACTGCCCTTTTTAGGCTCAGTCAACGATAGTGCCAAACTGGACAGAATTTTTCATACCTACCAGATAGATACGGTCTATCATGCAGCAGCTTACAAACATGTACCCTTAGTTGAGCATAATCCTATTGAAGGCATTCGTAACAATGTGTTCGGATCGTTAACTCTGGCAAGCGCTGCAATCAAGGCCAAAGTCAGTAATTTTGTGCTGATCTCTACGGACAAAGCAGTACGCCCGACCAACGTCATGGGTGCGACTAAACGCCTAGCAGAATTAATCTTGCAAGCCTTTGCCCGGGAACAAAATCACACTCGTTTTTGTATGGTGCGCTTTGGCAATGTACTCGGCTCTTCCGGCTCGGTAGTTCCGCTGTTTCGCCGACAAATCATGCAAGGCGGGCCGATCACGCTGACACATCCAGAGATCACCCGCTACTTCATGACGATCCCAGAAGCAGCGCAATTGGTATTACAGGCAGGTGCGATGACAGCAGATGGCGGCGGAGATGTCTTCGTGCTGGACATGGGCGAGCCAGTCCGTATCATCGATCTGGCACGACGCATGGTGCATTTAAGCGGCTTAGAAATAAAAAGTGACGCGACACCAGAAGGCACCATAGAAATCCATCACGTGGGCTTACGTCCCGGCGAAAAATTATATGAAGAATTACTCATCGGAGACAATGTAGAAGGTACCAGCCACCCGTTAATTATGCGGGCACAAGAAAAAGAAATCCCGTGGGCAGAACTGCAAGTTTTATTGCAAGAATTAGATACAGCATGTAACGCATTTGATTATCAAAAAGTACGTACTATCTTGCTAAAAACAGTGGCAGAATACGAGCCACAATGCGGTATTGAAGATTTTCTATGGCAAGCACAGCAAGCCAGCAAATCCAATAATTCAGCGACTGAAGTTGCTACCACAGCTAATATCACTAACGTAACAGATATCATTAATTAATTAATTGACTCAATAAATAGGAAGCCACATGTCCCTACTCTCCCCCAGCATTTTTAAAGCCTACGACATTCGCGGCATTATTGATAAAACCTTGGATGCCGATGTCGCTTACTTAATTGGCCAGGCCTTCGGCAGCGCGGCGCTTGCCAAAGGTGAACAAACCGTTGTGATTGGTCGTGATGGCCGTTTGTCCGGACCTGATTTAATTAAAGCACTTGCCAGCGGCCTGCAAGCTACCGGTGTCAACGTGATTGACCTCGGCATCGTCGCCACACCGATGGTGTATTTCGGCACAAACACCTTGGGTGCAGCATCCGGCATTATGGTCACCGGCAGCCACAATCCACCTGACTACAATGGCTTCAAAATGGTGCTGGCAGGCGAAGCGATTTATGGCGATGCAATCCAGTCACTGTATCAAGCGATTGTCAATAAAGATTTCAGGCAAGGTAGCGGCAGTTATAAAACACATGACATTAAAGCGGCTTACTTAGAACGCATCATCAGCGATGTCAAACTAGCGCGTCCGATCAAGATCGTGATTGATTGCGGTAACGGCGTGGCCGGTGCTTTTGCAGGTGATCTGTATCGTGGCATGGGATGTGAAGTCACTGAATTATTTTGCGAAGTTGATGGTAACTTCCCTAATCATCACCCTGATCCGGCGCACCCGGAGAATCTGCAAGATTTAATACGCGCTTTGCAAAGCGGCGATGCGGAAATCGGTCTGGCATATGACGGCGACGGCGATCGTCTTGGCGTCATCACCAAAGACGGACAAATTATTTACCCTGATCGTCAGTTAATGCTGTTCGCAGAAGACGTATTGACCCGCAATCCCGGTGCACAAATTTTGTATGACGTTAAATGTACCAGGCATATTTCCGCCTGGGTCAAAGCCCGTGGTGGTGTACCGCTAATGTGGAAAACCGGTCATTCATTGGTCAAAGCAAAACTACGCGAAACCGGATCACCACTCGGCGGCGAAATGAGTGGCCACGTTTTCTTTAAAGACCGCTGGTATGGTTTTGATGACGGCATGTACGCTGGTGCGCGTTTGTTGGAAATTCTTAGCAAAGTCAGCGATATGACTGCAACATTAAATAGTTTGCCACAATCGGACAGCACGCCAGAATTGCAATTACAACTCGAAGAAGGTGAGAACTTTGCCATCATCGCGCAAATGCAAAAGAATGCCGATTTCCCGGGTGCGGATGAAATTATTACGATTGACGGCTTGCGCGTAGAGTACCCAGATGGTTTTGGTCTGGCCCGCTCGTCCAACACAACACCCGTCATCGTGATGCGGTTTGAGGCAGAGAATCCGGCAGCTTTGGCACGTATTCAAACCGCGCTGAAACAAGCAGTACTGGCAGTAAAACCTGATGCGCAATTACCGTATTAAATAAAAATTTTGGGTGTAAATAGGATTTACATAAGTTTTGCGTAGATCCTAAAAATCCAGCGTAATTTAAAGTAACTACAACAGAGATTTGCAATAGCCAAAAGATATACTCCAACCTGTATATTTTATTGTCCAGATAATACCTGGACAATAAAGGGTTTTTTATAAAAAATAGGGGGAGTATGTGAATAAAAAGCGAATTACAAGCGAACAGTCAGCGAACTTCAAGCAGAAAATCGATGCGATGTAGTGGTGTAAATTTCCATCAAACCTAGCTCACCGAATCTCACTCAAATTCACACTAAGTCATATCAACTCAGCCTAGTCATCTATCATCTGTCATCTATTAAGTAAGTAAATTCGTTTAGTGAAAATCCTCCTCATCCGCGTCTCTTCGCTAGGCGATGTACTGCACAATATGCCGATTGTGGACGACCTGCTGCGCCACTTTCCCGATGCGCAAATTGATTGGGTGGTAGAAGAAGCCTATGTACATCTGGTGAAACTCAATCCCGGCGTGCGGCAGATATTCGCCTTCGCATTACGACGCTGGCGCAAAAGCTTATTCACCAGCCAGACAAGGCAAGAAATTAAGCATTTTTTCACCCAACTACGCGAACAAGAATACGACCTCGTGCTCGACACGCAAGGTTTGCTCAAGACCGGCATCATCATGGGCATGGCGCGTATCACGTCAACTGGCAAAAAAATAGGCTTAGCCAATGGCACAGAGGGTTCGGGCTACGAAGGTATTTCAAGGATTTTTCATACAGACAGTGTAGCTGTCGACCGTCGTACACACGCGGTCTTACGTGGTCGTTTAGTCGCGGCTTATGCCGGTGGCTATACAGTGGATACGCCTGCCTGTTTTGGCCTCAATAAACTCTATACAGAATCTCAGCCGCGTCCGGCATGGATGCCATCCAAACCTTATGCGGTGTTCTTTCACGGTACCGCTGGAGCGTCCAAAAAATGGCCGCAAGATCATTGGGTTCAACTCGCGACAAAGTTACAATCTAGCGACATGTTAATTCTGCTACCTTGGGGCAGCGCCGCTGAAAAAGCCGAGGCTGAGCAAATGGCATCGCGCATACCCGACGCGATTACCTTACCAAAACTCTCTATGCAAGATGCCATCATCCTGGCACAGGCTGCACGTATCGCCATCGGTGTTGATACTGGCTTAACTCACATCGCCGCAGCTTACGAGACGCCAACCATAGAAATTTATTGTGATTCTCCTCGTTGGAAAACCGAGGGAAATTGGTCAGATAAAATTATTAATCTTGGGGATCAGGGTGCACCAGCTAGCGTGATAGAGGTACAAGAAGCGATTCAAAAACTATTAGCTCCTGTCATTACCGACTAAGACAATATCAACAAGGCGATTCATCGAACCCCAACGCATGCAAGATATTCTGATATCCAATAATCCAAAGGTCACTGTCATCATCGTTAATTGGAACGGTGGTGATTTATTGCTTCGCTGCCTCGGTGATTTGCTTGTGCAGACTTACGCGCCACATGAAGTGATCGTGATCGATAACGCCAGCACAGATGGATCGGGGCAAGCCGCTGCAACGCGATTCCCGCAGATACGTGTGATTGATGCAGGTAGTAATTTAGGATTTGCAGCGGGAAATAATCTGGCAGTCAGCTTAGCCAATAAAGAAAGTACCTGGATTGCTTTGCTTAATCCTGATGCTTTCCCTGAGTCAAACTGGTTGCAAGCATTGGTCAGTGCTGCAATCAGTAATCCGCAGTTTGCGATATTTGGCAGTCGTCTGATGGATGCCAATTCGAAGACTTTACTTGATGGTATTGGTGATACTTACCATATGAGCGGGCTGGCATGGCGCGAAGCTCATGGCAAAGTATTGCAAGCAACGATGTTAGAGCCAAAAGAAATTTTTTCGACTTGTGCCGCCGCAGGCTTATATCGACGCGACATATTCGATCAAATCGGAGGATTTGACGAAGACTATTTTTGCTATATGGAAGACGTAGATCTTGGTTTTCGCTACCAGTTGCTCGGCCATCGATGTCTATACGTGCCTGATTCAGTTGCGAACCATGTCGGCTCAGCGCTGACGGGAAAACGCAGCGACTTCTCTATTTATCACGGTCATCGCAATCTGGTATGGACCTTTGTCAAGAACATGCCCGGCGTCTTGTTTTGGCTTTTACTACCACTGCATTTGCTACTTAATCTGGCCAGCATTCTGTATTTTGCAACGCACGGTAAAGGCAAGGTCATCCGTAAAGCGAAATTCGATGCATTCAAGGGGCTGCCGGATGTCTGGCGAAAACGTCAGTTAATTCAAGCGAATCGCCACACCAGTATTGCCAGGCTATGGGGCTTAATGAACAAAAATGTCACCGTTGATCGATATTAAATACAGTTAATCTCAATACAAGCTACTCTCCGGATAAAACGTAGCTGATCCGTCCATCGGCCAATTATGCAATAAGAGTGCCACTCGAATCCCAAGCAGGATATAGTTTTAAGGTATATTCCAGCATCACTATTATTCCAAACGAGGACATTCCTCCTCGCTCCTGATGACATCCAACCGTAAAAATCTTGATGGCTTTGCCGTCGTCGCCATGATATTGCTCTGCATTT
The DNA here is from genome assembly GCF_040544445.1 of Undibacterium sp. GrIS 1.8. Lineage (NCBI taxonomy): Bacteria > Pseudomonadati > Pseudomonadota > Betaproteobacteria > Burkholderiales > Oxalobacteraceae > Undibacterium > Undibacterium sp. GrIS 1.8. The sequence continues at coordinate 29,825 of NZ_JBEONQ010000027.1, forward strand.
GCTGGGGCTTACAGCAAGTAGCGGTGAAAATCGCTGTCCCCATTATCAGTCCCAGCATGCAATTAGGCTTGCGTTCTGGCCTGGCGGCAGTATTGGTTCTTTGCCTCATTCTGGTAAGGCGAATTCCATTTTCTGTACGCGATGGTAGTTTTTTACCGGGGATGCTGGCGGGCAGTTTGTTTGCCGCTGAGTTTATGTGTATCTCGATAGGTTTGAATTACACCTCAGCCTCTCATATGTCAGTTTTTTTATATACTGCACCGATTTTTACTGTGATTGGTTTGCATTGGCTGATTCCCTCCGAACGTATGCAGACGAGACAATGGCTGGGGATTATATTTGCGTTTGCGGGTGTTGCGATTGCGTTTTCTGCGGCATTTCAAACCAACTCGCATGCACTAAGCGATATGTTGATCGGTGATGCTTTCGGTATCGCTGGCGGCATCTTGTGGGCGGCAACTACGGTAGCGATCCGTCGCTCTAAGCTATCAGAGGCGCAACCGACTACAACATTGTTATATCAGTTGTTGGGAGCGGCAGTCCTACTGCTACTGTTTTCTGCACTTAAAGGTGAGTTTCAAGCGGAAAAATTCTATCCGCAAGACTGGGGGATCAGTATCTGGCTAAACCTCCTTTTTCAAACCATTATCATCGCTTTTGCTAGCTATCTAACCTGGTTTTGGTTATTGCGCCGCTATCTGACATCCCGTTTGTCGGTGTTCTCATTTTTGACACCGTTATTTGGCGTAGTAGCTGGCGTGCTGTTATTAGATGACCCGATTAGTCCGCGCTTTGTGCTGGGGGCAATACTGGTGTTAGTCGGCATTGTGTTGGTCAATTTTCGCCGAAACTGATACCCTGCTGCCATGCGTCTTTTATATTCTTTTGTCTGTTGTTTATCTCTTCCGATTGTCTTATTACGACTCTGGGTAAGAGGCCGCCAAGAGCCTGGTTATCGCCAGCATATTACTGAACGTCTCGGGTCTTACTCTAACTATCGACATCAAAAAACAATCTGGGTACACGCGGTATCTGCTGGCGAAACCCGGGCCGCAGAACCATTAGTGCGTGCTTTGCTACTGCGTTACCCAGAACATCATCTTATTCTCAGTCATATGACGCCAACAGGTCGTGCCACCGGTACGATTTTGTTTGCCGATATTGCCGACCGGATTACGCAAGTGTTTGTGCCGTATGACATTAGTTTTATCGTCCAGCGATTCTTAAAGCACTACTCCCCTTCTCTATGCGCATTGATAGAGACCGAAGTCTGGCCGAATCTGGTCGCCCAATGCAAGCAAGCGGGCGTACCAGTTGCGCTAGTCAATGCGCGGCTTTCAGAAAAATCCTTGAAGAAAGCTTTAAAACTCTCTTCTCTGATTTTGCCAGCGGCACAAGCTATTACTTGCGTTGCCGCGCAATCAGGGCCAGATGCAGCACGTTTAAAAATGCTGGGAGTAAGTAATTTATCTGTTACCGGCAATATGAAATTTGATGTGACGCCGCCAGATCATATGGCCGAGAATGGTGCGAGATTGCGTCATTGGCTAGGCGACCGCCAAATTTTTCTCTGTGCGAGCACCCGTGATGGCGAGGAAGAACTCTTACTCAAAGCCTTCGTCGCCAATAGACGACGCGACAAATCCAATACATTACTCGTCATCACGCCACGCCACCCGCAACGTTTTGATCAGGTCGGCACCATGCTGACGCAGCATGGTCTTAGTTTTGTCCGCCGGTCCAGAATGGATTTAACGATACAAGAAAATCCCTTATCCGCCTCAGTGGATGTAGTGCTAGGCGATAGTATGGGCGAAATGTATATGTATTACGCCGCTTGTGATCTAGCCTTTGTTGGCGGTAGCCTGGTTAATCTAGGGGGTCACAATTTAATTGAAGCCTGTGCCATGGCAAAACCCGTGCTAACAGGTCCATACACTTTTAATTTTTCAGAAATTACCGAACAGGCCATCGCCGCAAAAGCAGCGCAACGTGTAGCAAATTCTGAAGATTTATTTCAACAAGCTTGGGCATTATTAGATCAACCCAATACTCTCAACAGCATGGGACAAAACGCCCATGCTTTTTTCATGCAGCATCAGGGTGCGACTAATAGAACCATGGCGATGCTAGAAAATTTTATCAACATTAGCTAAACCCTCTGTGGCTATGTTCACACTACTAGCTTTGCCCCGTTGCACCTTATCGATCATTGCGACCACTGTATAAAGCGAAAGTTTTTCTGAGGTCTATAATTGAGCTTAGGCTCTTTATCAAGGCGCTATAACGCCACACTACGCTCAGGCGTATTTTCAGCTATTTATAACGATTTACCAGACGATAAGGAATTTTCTTATCGTCCAGACAATTATTTCCCTAATAATCAAACCATCGGTTATCGCCATCAACGAACGGATTAGCAATCAAATGAACGCCAACGACAAAATACTCGGTATTACAGAAATGCCACCGCAAGAAATCTCCTTAGATGTATTACTAGAAAAATATGCCAAAGGTGATGAGGCCACAATTCTTGAGGTACAACAACGTGTAGCCAAAGCACTTGCCGTAGTTGAAGGCGCGGATTTCCATGGCTACTATGAAGAAAAATTCTTATGGGCGCAGCAAAATGGCTTTGTGCCTGCTGGCCGCATTAACTCCGCTGCGGGTATGGATTTGCATGCCACATTGATCAATTGCTTCGTACAACCGGTCGGCGATTCCGTATCTAGCACCACCAACGGCAAGCCCGGCATTTATACCGCCTTATCAGACGCGGCAGAAACTATGCGTCGCGGTGGTGGCGTTGGTTATGATTTCTCAACGATACGTCCAAAAGATGCATTGGTACGTGGCACCCGTTCGCGCGCGTCGGGGCCGGTGTCGTTTATGCAGGTGTTCAATGCCTCTTGCTCCACAGTAGAATCCGCCGGTGCACGCCGTGGCGCACAGATGGGCGTGTTACGTGGAGATCATCCCGACATTCTGGAATTTATCCGCTCCAAGGATAAAGGCGGCTTAACTAATTTCAATATCTCCATTGGTGTCACGGATGAATTTATGGAGGCCGTTGCCAAAGACAACGACTACTGTTTAGTGCATAAAGCAGAACCCGGCGAAGAAAAAAAACAAGCTGGTGCTTACCAGCGCGAAGACGGCATCTGGGTCTACCAGACCTTACGCGCCCGCGCCTTGTGGGATGAAGTGATGCGCTCTACTTACGATCATGCAGAGCCAGGGATACTATTTTTGTCCCGTATGAATACAGAGAATAATCTGTACTATTGTGAGAAGATTGAAGCAACTAATCCTTGTGCAGAACAGCCGCTGCCAGACTATGGTTGCTGCTGCCTGGGTTCAGTCAACCTGACTAAATTTGTGGCGGCACCTTTTACTGATGCAGTCAGCTTTGATTACGACAAATTCAAATCTGTCGTCAGCATCGCTATCCGTATGCTGGATAACGTACTTGAGGCGACCGCCTGGCCGCTACCGCAACAACAGGCAGAGGCACAATCCAAGCGCCGCATCGGCCTTGGCTATTTAGGAGTTGGCAGTGTGCTGGTGATGATGGGTCTGCGTTACGATTCTGATGATGGTCGTGCGCTAGCACAAAAAATTTCTGAAGTGATGCGTGATGCAGCCTATCTGGCATCGGCAGAACTTGCCAAAGAAAAAGGCATGTTCCCACTATTTGATAGCGACAAATATCTATCTGGTTTATTCGCTAAACGCCTGCCAAAAAACCTGCGCACCATCATCGCAAAAAATGGTCTGCGTAATTCCCACCTGCTATCGATTGCGCCAACAGGCACCATTACTTTGGCCTTTGCCGACAATGCATCCAACGGAATTGAGCCAGCATTCTCATGGGTATATAACCGCAAAAAACGCATGGCAGATGGTGAGAGCAAAATCTATGAAGTCGCCGATCACGCATGGCGTCTGTATCGTCACTTAGGCAATGATGTCAGCGACGATAGCAAATTACCAGAGCAGTTTGTGACCGCGCTCAATATGTCAGCAACCGACCATATGAAGATGCTGCAAGTAGTGCAACCGTTTATCGACTCATCGATCTCCAAAACGGTGAATGTACCAGCGGATTATCCTTATGAAGATTTCCAAAATTTGTATATGGATGCCTGGCGCGCAGGACTAAAAGGTCTTGCTACTTATCGTCCCAACAGTATTTTGGGCAGCGTTTTATCGGTCTCAACAGAACCGGCAGCGCCACAAGTAGCAACAATTCCTGACGATGATCTGCTGCGCAAACAGTTCGATGGTCGCCCATTCGGCGATCTGGAATCGGTCACATCCAAAGTGCAATACATGACTTATGAAGGTAAAAAAACCGTCTACCTGACAGTCAGCTTTATCCATCTGCAAGGCATGATTGGTGGTGAGCGGGTCACCATCGAACGTCCATTTGAATTCTTCATGCCAGCAGGTCAAAAGAACGACGGTCAGCAATGGATATCCGCCAGCATGCGCCTGCTATCCATGGCAGCCCGCTCCGGCGGCTCCATCGCAAAAGCATTGGCGGATATGCGTGAAGTTGTCTGGGACAAAGGTACGGTTCGCTGTGGCACCATCACCAAAGAAGACGGCACACAAGCGCCGCTGTTCCACGAATCAGAAGTAGCAGCAATCGGCTATTCACTACAACGCATCTTGATCAAACGCGGCTTTATCGACGCCGCTGGCAATCAGATTCCCGTCACAGTACTGGCCGAACAGTTCCGTAATAAAAGCCTGGCCTACGGCATGGACGACCTTGCCTATGAAGGTGAATCAGCACCGATCAACTATGTCGCCACTGGAAAAAAATGTCCCGACTGTGGCGCATATGCTCTACAGAAAATCGACGGGTGTAGTCGTTGCGTTTCGTGCGGATATGTAGGAGCCTGCGGGTAATTCGACAATTATTGGCGCGATTCAATGTGTGGGTTCAGGCATAAAGCTGGACTTTGCACCCATAAAGCTGGACAAATGTTAACCATAAAGCTGGACTAACTATTTGCGAGTTATATCAAGGCGATTTATGATTTAAAAATTGGGGTCAGTTATAGTAACTGACCCCATTTTCATTCAACTTCTAGCTCAATCTTATTTTTTAGCTAAGTTTTGGGAGGAACCCATAAGTTGCGACTAAGTTGAAATAGTTGCTTTTAGGGCAATATTCGCCTATATTTAATTTTAATTAAGAAGAGTCAGTGATTTTCACTGGCTCTTCTTTTGTCATAATTTGTCTATCGAGGTAATTTCAAATTAATGTAAGGAAAGGTGATTTAGGTTAAACAGAAGTATTGGTCAGTCTTCCAAAGTGTTTTTTGACATTCAATCCACGCTTCTCATACTATTATTAGTCTCACAGACATTTCGACCGTCGGCATCGGGCCAGTCGCTTAGTTCTTGTGAATATTCTTTTGAAGAATAGGATGATTAGACTGTGCGAACCTATTAACTGTTGACTGAAAAGACTGCGACTCGAAGATAGCTTTTGGTATAAAAATACTTTCCTTTGGGAGCAGAGCGCCATCATTATCAATTTTAAATAAAGTAATGCCTTTAATTGAGCGAAATCTAGGGGGGGCGATGGCTTTAAGTATGACTGGAGCAGACCACTCAATCATTGACTTATTGCCAGTGAGACCACTTCCTTGAATTCCTTGGGGCAATATTGTTACCCAAATTTTTCGTTTCGCAAACCAGTAGAAAAGGAATGTTGCCAACATTATAGAAAGAACAAAGAAGACAATAATCTCCATGGGCAGGGTCATGCCCTTCAGCCATGCGACTATGCCTCCAAATACAAATGCGGCAAGACCAAATAAATATTGCCTGAATAACGCATGCGAGGGGATTCGAAAAATTTCCATATGAACAACTTATAAAAATAAGGTTTAAATTGGCGAGCACCGTTGAACGTCATTAGCTCACGCTTAAGTATATTTCAGCGAAATGCCACAATTTGTGAACAGTACAGCTTTAACTTGTGCTTAGCCAATGGACTTGTACGTTGCATCAAACATCCCGAAGTTCTTGGGCAGGATCGCGGCGTCCATAGATAGTTGATCACCAAAAGCACAGTAGTAAACGCTGAATACAAGTAGAGCACCATCCGGCTCATTGAGTATTCTATTTAATGTAAAGAAACGCTTAATTTCCCAATATAGATGACGAGAATTACCATGGCGATGGTGGACACTAATTTATCGTAGGCTGAGGCTTAATTGGCGTTAATCTCTTCAAAAAACGTCTGGCGCTTTTTCTTTCAGCGTTGCTCTATTCAAAAAGTTTTGATTAGATTCGACTTTGATTTTACCTTTAGATATCAATTGCTGCTAAGCTAATGTTGGAAGATTGATATTAAATTTAGTTGTTTATCTCGTCAAACTTACCCAACTAGCGGCCGATACACCATGACGGCAAATTGATAGCTACTTGAGGTTTTTATTGATTTACTTAGTAAGGCCTTTTTTCAGGAAAATAAAGAAATGAATTCATTCAGCGACCTGTCACCCATACTTATTCCAATCACAGCTCTGCTTATTCCGATCGTCAGTATCATTGCCTGGGTCGTTTTGAAAATTACACGTCTACATTTATTACATGAGACCGTGCGCCATTTAAGTGAGCATGGACAACCAATTCCGCCTGAACTTTTAAGTAAAATAGTTAACGATAAATCTTCTTAACTACCGATAGTTATACGCGTGATTTAGGTCCGAATTTCAGTCTGAAAGTGACGCGGTGTGTGGGTGACAAATTCGTTTTATCACCGCATATCGCTCGATTGATCAATGTGATATTTTCCCAAGTAGCCAAAATGCTTAGGTACGCAGGAGCAAAGTCTTGCTTTGTGCGCAGTACCCACATTGCAATAACAGGTGCGTCGTCAGGTTTTGGATCTCATCTTATGTGCTTAATGTTGCTTGGCATATGGACCCAGAGGTGCATACGTTCTTCATACACTGAAACGCTGGGTCCCGGAAAAGAGGGTTCAGCAAAAGCACCTACAGGTATGGCGACCGCCTCAGGGTAGGCATCTAAGGTGTAGTACACGGTCGCACCGCAGACCGGGCAGAACCTGAATGTGCATTTCGTTCCTTCGTCTCCGATACGAACATATTCTGTGCTTGCACCAACGACCGTGACCGCCTCTTTTGCAAACCGTGCTTGCGCAGCGAACACGCTGCCAGTGCGGCGCTGACACGCCAGACAGTGGCACACAGATACGCCCAAGGGTTCGCTGGCGACATGCGCTTGCAATTGCCCACAGCTGCAGGAAGCAATTCGAGAAGATTGCGGAGATATAGAGTGCATTTCTGAGTCACCTGATTCAAATAAAGTGAAAGATTTGCCTAGCTTGGCAGATCATCCGCCTATCCTGGCAATCCGTTCGTACCAATTACAAACCACCAAAATTACTCGGTCTTATTAAAAATCGTCTTAGTACACGAGAAATAGCTCACGTATGGAAAAAACCTATGTCTGCTGGCTTTGAAAGTATGCTCTTTTTAATGATATCCGGCTTTTTATACAGATGGGTGCGGAAGAAATCAAATCACTTGATACTTGAAAAAGCAAGCGCAGCATCCATCTAATTTCCTTAAAATAGTCAGATGAATCTACCGCTGATTGGAATAATGTGTCATTTTTTCCTCGCCCTCCTCAACTACCGCCACGCCCACGCGAAGTCGCTATGCAAATAGTCGAGCAAAAGCAATCTCACACCATTGATAAGCGCGTCTTGGTAATAGAGAAGAAGATAGCTGACGTAAAGCCACTTTTGCCATTAATCAAATCCAAATAATTGATAGCAATCCTGTTTCAAAGCCCGATTTGTCAATAAGCACATTTAGTATTTTTGACGTCCACGGCATCGAAGCATAAATGGTTTCTTCGTACCGATCACTTCTTGACTGCTTGGATCAATCGCCCTTTGGAGACGTTCGTTTTCCAGACGATTATTTACAGAAAAACCAATATACTCCCCATAAAATAATAAAAATATGACTTATAGACCAATGATTACTCTGACTATAAAATATACCTATAGGGAGTATATATTTATACCTCCGTTCAACAAGCATTTATCCAGATGTCTAAAAGTGCCATTTAATCCGGCCATCGCGCCATACCAGCATGAACGAAACAGGGAATTGAACCTGCAAATGGATCTCTGGCAAACAAGACTCAAAATACTTTAACGCGAAGAAATACTATCAATACAAAGCCAGGGCTTCGGTCCTTACTGCGTTTAAAAGTAGCTCTGCGCCGGGCGACATTAAGCGCTCTTGTTGCCGGATAATCCCAAAGGCATCCATCGCACATGGGAGCTCAATCGGCAAAATACTTAGTACATTTAAAGAGGCGTAATACCGTGCGACTTCGATAGGCATGACATGCAAAGAATCGGTTTGCTGTAAGAGCGCGGTGATCAGCAATAGCGCCGTGGTATCCACCACATCAACCGGTGGCAGCAAGCCTGCCCGACGGAACATCATGTCAAAGCGGTGGCGCAAGATGCTGCCTTGAGGCGGTAATATCCAGGGTTTAGTAGCGATGTCTTTAAGCTGCAAATTTTTATGTGTTAACAACGGATGCTCGTTGCGAACGACGGCGCAAGCGGGTTCTTCTGTGAGTTCTTCATAGATCAGGCTAGAACCGTTTTCTTTCTCAAGGATGCGTCCAATCATAAAATCGAGCGAGCCATTTTGCAGTCGGTCTAACAAAATATTACTTTGATCCATGTGCACGCCTATGCGTAACAGCGGTGCTTGTTGCTTGATGCGGGCAATCGCGCGTGGCAGCAGTGCCATACCTGGCGTCATGATGACACCCACTTCAACTTGCCCAACCAGACCGGAACGCAGTGCCACAATATCGTCATGTGCTAACGACAGATTAGTCAGTGCCATACGAGCATGACGGATCATGGTCTCACCGTAAATCGTCGGCTCCATACCGCGTGGCAGGCGCTCAAACAGACGCACGTCCAGCATTTCTTCCAGGTCTTTTAATTGTTTGGACGCCGCTGGTTGCGTCATATGTAATGCATCAGAAGCGCGGTGGATATTACGGTGTTCATCCAGGGCAATTAAGAGTAAAAGTTGCCGGGTTTTTAAACGTGCTTTTAAGAACCAGTTGGGATTGAGCTTATCCATCTTTGAAATCATCGTGTCATTAATCTTGAAAATGATACAGCATTGATTTTGGCGGCATCTCTTTATCCACGAGCTGTCTTACTTAGGTTTGAGCCACGCTATTTTTAACGAATAAAAATAGCTTGCCTAAGCTCTGAAATCGGGGTTATCGACTAAATCCTGTCCCGTCGCTTTAGCCGGCATAGAAAAAACATCTGGGTCGCTTTGACTAATGACATCAATATGCTGTATTTCTTCCGTCGTGAAGTGCAAGTGATTCAGCGTATCTAGGCTGTCGTCTAGCTGTGCCACTGTGCGGGCACCAATCAGAGTTGAAGTAATGCGATCATCACGCAAGGTCCAGGCTAACGCCATTTGTGCTAGGCTCTGGCCTCGCTCCAACGCAATCTGGTTAAGTGCCTTGATACGGACTAATACCTCAGAATTGAGACCGTTACGCACCCAGTCCAAGCGTGAAGCACGCGAATCAGCAGGAATTTCTTTCAAATATCTGTCCGTCAGAAAGCCTTGCTGTAGTGGAGAAAACACGATCGTGCCAACTCCGTTCTCTGTATTCTTTGCCAGCAACTCCGGCTCTATCCATCGATCTAGCAAGCTGTAATTAGGCTGACTGATCGTCAACGGCATCCCTTCTGCACGCAGACAATCTGCTGCTGTTTGTGTCAGAGCAGGACCGTAATTGGAGATGCCTATGTACAGAGCTTTACCTTGGCGCACCAACTGTGCCAATGCGCCCATGGTTTCTTCGATCGGGGTATGGGGATCAGGGCGATGACTATAAAAAATATCCACATAGTCCAAACCCATGCGCTGTAAGCTTTGATCAAGACTGGCGACCAAATGTTTTTTCGATCCGTTCATACCACCGTAGGGACCTGGCCACATATCCCAGCCAGCCTTGGTTGAAATGACTAGTTCGTCACGATGCGATTTAAAGTCCTCGGCAAACAGCCGGCCAAAATTGCGTTCTGCAGCACCAAAAGGTGGGCCGTAATTATTTGCCAGATCGAAGTGCGTAACACCACGATCAAAGGCACGACGCAACATCGCTCTTTGGGTTTCAATCGGATTAATATCGCCAAAATTTTGCCACAAACCTAGTGATACCGATGGCAACTTCAGTCCACTGCGACCGCTACGGCGATATGCCATCGTACCGTACCGTGAGTCATGTGCTTGATAGATCATTTGTGATTTTCTAAATTAGATAGATTGGAGCGCCAACTTACACATACGAGAAAAGCATCACCAGCATGTAAAGCAAAAGCCTATTTTTTAGCTGGTAACAAGCGACTTTGATAGCGATCTAAATCCTGCGGATTAACCACTGGCCAGCCTTCCGCATCCCAGCTCATTTCCATAATTTTTAGCTTTTGCAGGTACTTGTCAGCGGTCTCGTAGCCATGCAGTACGAGATAGTCTTTGCCATCAAACTGATAAGCGCTGTTGTGTCCAACGCCCGTCCATGCCGGTGTCCCTTTTAACAGCAAAGAACCGCCACCTTTCGCCAAGTCTTTACCGGCTTTATCGAGATAGGGTCCGCTCACTTCTGTAGAGCGTCCCACCATTAAATGGTAGGTGCTGTCCGCGCCACGGCAACACAAACCCCAAGAAACGAACAAATAGTAATAACCACCTTTTTTAAAGATGAAAGGTGCCTCTATTTCTGCCGGAGGAGCGGATTGGTTGACTCCCAGGGCTGGTTGCTCGCGTTGAGCGATAGAACGCCATTCTTGCGGCTGTGCTAATTGAGTCCAGTTATCATTGAGCTTCACTAGTTTAATACCGCTCCAAAATGAACCAAAAGCCATCCATCCGGCTCCTTTACTATCGGTGATGATATTCGGATCAATCGCATTCCACTCATCCCGACCCGGCACAGATTGCAGCACCATACCCTGATCTTCCCAGTGGTAATTTGGCGAACGCGGATTCAGGGTTTTGTTAGTGGTTACGCCGATACCAGATGCATTCTTCCCAAAGCCGGATACTGAATAATATAAGTAATATTGACCATGATGAAACTGAATATCCGGTGCCCAAATATGATCATTAAACTCCGGCGCAACAGCACGCGCCCAAGTCGGTGCATCTGCAAAAACACGCCCTTCCAGCTGCCAGTCCTTCATGTTAGATGAGCTATAAAATGTAATGCCAGGCCCGGTACTAAATACGTAGTAGGTATCGCCCTCTTTCGCCATCACCGGATCATGCACGCTGACTTGCGGAATTGGTTGTGATGGCTGGATTTGCTGTGCATGAACATGCAACATCAACACAAAACCACATAGAGCGACAAGGGTGCGGGATAAACTAGATATCATGAAGTCCTCAAATCAAACCCAACCAGCATCGACAATAAATTCTTGTGCGGTACACATAGCACTATCATCCGCCGCTAAAAATAGCACCATGGACGCGATATGCTGCGGCATTAATTTTCCAGGCAAACATTGATTTCTTTTGATCTCAATTTCTGCAGCGTCATCCACCCATAAATCAATTTGACGCTGTGTCATGACCCATCCGGGCGTCACAGTATTCACCCGGATACCATGCGACCCAAGATCACGTGCCAAACCGCGAGTAAGCCCGACGACGGCTGCTTTTGAGGTGGCATATACCGGATAGCCAGCGCCTTTGATATGCCAGGAGATGGAGCTGATATTAATAATAGACCCGCCGCCTTTACGCTTCATACCTGGCAGTACGGACTGGCAGGTAAAAAACATCGGGCGCTGATTAATGGCGATGCGCTCATTCCAATAGTCCAGCGTGACATTTTCGGTTTCATGACGCTGATCGTTGGCTGCGTTATTGACCAGAACATCAAAATCTCCAATTTCGGCTGCGAATGCGGTCATCACTTTTTGCAAAGCTGGGATATCGGTGATATCACAATGACTAAATAATGGCTCAAGATCGCCGGCGGCTGCGATGCGACTGCAAAGCGCTCGGCTAGCCTCTTCGACGATATCGACAAATGCGACCTGCGCACCCTGCGCTGCAAAGGCCGCGACGATCTCCTCACCAATACCACTGCCGCCACCAGTAACGAAAACACGCTTGCCTTCAAGGCTGCCGAATTTGGCTAACTGACTCATTTTTGTCTCCTATTTTTTTTGTTAGTGAGTGTACTTTTTTATTAGTGAGCGTACTTTATAGTTACTTTTTTTTTGCTCATTGTATGCGCCCACTGATTACATTCACTGCCTGGTCAGGGCACCGTCACGACGACGCCAGATTCCAAGAGGATTATCCTCCTGTAAAGCTTGCGGCAATAGAGTTTGCGGCATATTTTGATACGACACTGGCCTTAAAAATCGATGGATCGCGGCGGTACCGACAGAAGTACTGCGACCGTCCGAAGTTGCCGGGAATGGGCCACCATGCACCATAGACGACACTACCTCTACTCCAGTCGGGAACCCATTGACTAAAATACGCCCTACTTTGCGCTCAAGTACCGGCAATAACTGGGCGGCGACGATTGTATCTGCCTCATCCATTTGCAAGGTGGCAGTTAATTGCCCTTCCAGGCTCTCAGCGACCTGACGTATTTCATCTGCATCTTTACAAGCGACGAATATCGAAGCAGGGCCAAAAATCTCGTGATGCAATTCAGCTTGTTCCAGAAACACTTTACCACTGGTGGTGAACAAAGCTGGAGCACCTTTTCCCTGCTCAATCGGCGTATTAATTACCGTAGTAACGTCAGCTTGCTGCGCCATATTGGCGACACCAGTCTGATAATTGGATGCGATACCCGGGGTCAGCATGGTGCCGGATTGAGCTGTTGCCAATGTCTGTGCAGCCAGCGCTGCAAAGTGATCAAAATCTGCACCCTCAATTCCCAACACCAAACCAGGATTAGTACAAAATTGCCCCACTCCCATGGTGAGCGCAGCAGCAAACCCGGCAGCAATCTCATTGGCCCGGTTTGCCAATGCGTGGGGTAATAAAAATACCGGATTGATGCTACTCATTTCTGCATAGACCGGAATCGGTTGTACTCTTGTAGCCGCCGTCTGCATCAGCGCGATGCCACCTTGCCGCGACCCGGTAAAACCAACTGCCTGTATCGCCGGATGACGCACTAGCGCTTGCCCGAGCTCATTACCAATACCGCTCAACATTGAAAACACGCCAGCGGGCAACTGACATAATTGCACGGCTTTAACAATCGCCTGCGCCACCAGTTCCGATGTGCCAGGATGTGCAAAATGCGCTTTGAGAACGACAGGGCAACCAGCAGCAAAGGCTGATGCAGTATCACCACCGGCGACTGAGAATGCCAAAGGAAAATTGCTGGCCGCAAATACCGCCACGGGACCCAGACCAATCAACTGCATACGTAAATCTGGCCGCGGTGGTTGTCGCTCGGGCAAGGCCGCATCGATACGGACATCACGCCAGGAACCTTCCCGCAGCAGATCGGCAAACAGCTTTAACTGCGTCACTGTACGGCCACGTTCGCCCTCTAAGCGCACCCTTGGCAAACCGCTCTCAGCCATGGAACGTACAATTAAAACATCACCCAGCTCTATAATTTGTTGCGCAATGGTTTCTAAAAACTGGGCACGTTGTTCATCGCTAGTCGCACGGAAGGGATCAAATGCAGCTTGTGACTGACGGCAAGCTTCATCAATTTGAGCCGCATCAACGGCGTAAAAAGCAGGCTCTATCGATTCTTTTTTTGTTGGATCAAATGCCAGAAACGCGCTACCGTTTCCCTTCACGCTAACGCCACCGATCAGCGCTTTTCCTGTAATCATCATAATGCATGTACTTTCGCAAAAGTAGTTTTTGACACTTCCAGTTTATTTCTTAGAGCCGGGCCAAATGCCGGCGCTTCGATCTCAAAAGTTTCACCTGCCTGCACGCTGACATTGTCTGCAAAACTCAGTGTAGCGGTGCCAAAAAAATGAATATGTACATCGCCGGGACGATTGAACAAGATGTATTTAAAATGGTGATATTCTAAATTCGCAATCGTATGGGACATATTTTGTTCGCCACTGACGAAGGATTTTTCCCATCGTACTTGCCCCTCTTTATCAATAATGCGCGATGTTCCGGCAACATGGGATGGCAACTCGCCGACCAGTAAAGCAGGACCGATACTGCATGGGCGTAATTTAGAATGCGCAAGATAGAGATAATTCTGGCGCTCGGTAATATGATCTGAAAATTCATTTCCAATCGCATAACCAACACGATATGGCGCGCCATCATCGCCGATCACATATAAACCGGCAATCTCTGGCTCTTCACCACCATCCAACGCAAAATCAGGCATGTTCAATGTCTGTCCACTAGCGCTGACAACGGAGCCGTCTCCTTTATAAAACCATTCTGGTTGTGCTCCAACCTGACCTTGCTCTGGTTTTCCACCTTCAACGCCAAGGCGAAACATTTTCATACTGTCGCTCAGCGTGTCCATATCGCCACCGATTTTTTTATGCATAGCATCACGTGCATCGGCGCTGCCAAGATGGGTTAAACCCGTCCCGGTGACATAGCAATGCGCTGGATCTGCATGATCTAGCGGCGGCAAAATACGACCTGCTTTTGCAATATCCTCATACTGATAGACCACATTACCAATAGCCGAATTAGCCAATTGCTCAAGCCCAATCTGCTGCCGGATGGCGCTCTGTGCCAGCGCATAGGTTGACGAATAGCCATCAATCACACGAATGCTGGACTGCTCCAGAATGCCAATATGTCGTGTCCCGGCTCCTGTAGTAGATTCGGTAAGAAATTGAATGAGTAACATGTGAGTTCCGCGATGAAAAGTGAGATGAAAAGCGTAGTGAAAATAGATAGCAACTACGCTTTATTTGAATGCTTGGTGTGAATGCTTATTGAGATTGCTTATTGAGAATATTAATGAGAATGTTTAGGTACGGCAGAGCCACGACTACCCAGCAAAAAGTCAAAGTCACAACCCTCATCAGCCTGCAATACATGATCGATATAGAGCTTCTGATAACCGCTCTTGGCAGTAGGAACTTGGTTGGTGGCGCGTGTTGCCAAGCGCTCTATCATTTCTGATTCAGAAATATCTAAGTTCAAACTACCTTTGCTGCAATCGAGCGAAATCCAATCTCCATCCTGAACGATGCCCAAAGACCCGCCCGCCATTGCCTCCGGTGCCACGTGCAATACGACTGTGCCATATGCAGTACCGCTCATACGGGCGTCTGAAATACGCACCATGTCTTTTACACCTTGTGCCAGCAGCTTCGGCGGCAAACCCATATTGCCCACTTCGGCCATGCCAGGATAACCCTTAGGACCACAGTTCTTCATCACCAAAATTGAATTTGCATCTACCTCAAGATCGGGATCAACAATACGTCTTTTATAGTGATCAAAATCCTCAAATACCACTGCCTGACCGCGGTGTTGCATCAGATGTGGCGATGCAGCTGAAGGTTTTAAGACAGCACCACGTGGCGCCAGATTGCCACGCAAAATACAAATTCCACCATCTGCAATCAAAGGATTTACCAATGGCCTGATCACTTCGTCGTCATACACCGGAGCATCTTGACAGTTGTCCCAGAGAGATTTTCCGTTGACGGTTAAGGCATCTTTGTGCGGTAGTAAGTTACCTTCACCTAAGCGTCTTATCGCCCCGGGCAAACCACCCGCGTAATAGAACTCCTCCATCAAAAACCGCCCCGACGGCAATAAATCAACAATCGTTGGCGTGCCCTTGCCTATCGTTGTCCAGTCCTCTAATTCCAGATCAACACCGATACGTCCGGCAATGGCTTTCAAATGGATGACGGCATTGGTTGAGCCGCCGATGGCAGCATTCACCCGGATCGCATTCTCAAATGCAGCGCGCGTCAGTACTTTGGACAAACGTAGATCCTCCCACACCATTTCTACAATGCGGATGCCGGACATGTGTGCCAATACATAACGACGTGAATCGACCGCAGGGATCGCGGCGTTATGCGGCAGCGAGGTACCCAAAGCCTCGGCCATGCAGGCCATCGTCGATGCTGTCCCCATGGTATTGCAGGTACCTGCAGAGCGCGACATGCCGGACTCTGCCGCCATGAACTGATGCATGGTGATATCGCCAGCTTTGACAGCTTCATGTAATTGCCAGACCGCTGTACCCGAGCCAATATTCTTGCCATTAAGCTTGCCGTTGAGCATAGGGCCGCCGCTTACAACAATGGTGGGGATATCGCAACTTGCCGCGCCCATAAGCAAGGCGGGAGTCGTCTTATCACAGCCAACCAGCAACACCACCGCATCCATAGGATTGCCACGGATAGATTCTTCTACATCCATGCTGGCAAGATTGCGGGTTAACATCGCGGTGGGGCGCAAATTGGATTCGCCATTCGAGAATACAGGGAATTCCACAGGGAAACCGCCTGCCTCCAGTATCCCTTTTTTGACATGCTCTGCCAGTTGGCGAAAATGGGCGTTACAAGGGGTTAATTCTGACCATGTATTGCAAATACCGATGATCGGCTTACCCTGAAATTCATGATCAGGTATGCCCTGATTTTTCATCCAGCTGCGATACATAAAACCGTTTTTATCTTGGGTACCGAACCACTCAGCCGAGCGTAGCGCGACCTTCTTTTTTGTCTCAGACATGCGTACTCCTTATTTTTATATTGCCAGCCCAATGTGTCTCATCCGGCTGGGTAGCGATATAGAAATAATACGGAGTTCATCGATGCCTTTCCAATCACTTTTTATTTAGTATTGATATTCGATTTGGTATCGATAAAGTGATCAAGAGAACTAATAGGACTTACGCAAAATTGTCCCAGCAAGGCGTAGCAACGACGACAGTCTTTAATACGACTAGGCGCTGCAACGCAGCTGCGGCAATTTTGCGTAAGTCCTAACTAAAGACACCTTACCGACGTCCAATGATTATGTGGCTTACAAGACAAAAATGGCTGGAAAGCCCTATTATCATTGGACTATGAAAATCGGAATTTTTGAACAGTGCGATCAAAGTACGCCGGATCAATAACCGATAATCTGCGATAGAAAACGGTAAAGTACAGGACTAGCTGCACAGCCCTAAGAATGTCTAGCTAAAAACGTCTACCTAAAAATCGTTGTTCTGGGATGCCACGAGCATCATCCAGCTCAGCATGAAAAATACCTCCCGCTTGCGGCTGAAATGCCAACTCAGTGTCAGATAGTGAAACACGCGCCGTACTGACGTAAAGCGCAGTTAACGCCGACCCGCCAAAAGTAACGCAACTCGGTTGTGATACTGGCAGATCTAATACCCTATCTATCTGTCCATCCGGCAAGTAGCGCACCACACGTCGTCCGCCCCATTGCGCATTCCATAAATATCCTTCGGCATCAATAGTTGATCCATCCGGCTCACCAGGCTGATCGCTCAGGTCGGCAAACAATCGGTCTTCCGAAATCGCTCCGCTGGTGGGGTCATAGCTACAGCAACGAATAACTTTGTCAGGAGAGTTGCAGTAATACATGGTGCCGCCATCAGGACTAAAGCAAATACTGTTGGCTACTGCGGCTTGGGATAAAGGCAGACGCTCTAAGCTTAGGTCGGTATTGAGGCGGTAAAAACTACCGATCGCCGCCGCATCGGGTGCTTGATTAAAACAGCCAAACACAAAACGCCCCTGACGGTCGCAGCGACCATCGTTGATACGCGTCGTTGGGAGGTCAGATTCCACATCGCAAACCGGTGTGATCAGCGAGGTCGAAAATTGAAAATAAGCGAGTCGGGAGGCCAGACCGAGTAACAATTGATCATCGTCATCGGTTAAAGCGAAGCAAGCTAATCGTTCTGGCATAGCCCACTGAAAAATCTCATCGCTCGCCGGATAATAGGACCAGAGACATGCGCCTTCTATATCGGTCCATAACAAGCGCTGCAAACGCTCACACCATAGAACGCATTCACCTAATATGTTCTTGGCGTCTATTTTAAGTTGCATCATGCGATCAATTTTTTGCTCACCGTTAAGCTGTTAATCAGTTTGTTAGCTAGTATGCTAACGAGTTCGCTAATAAGTCCATTTTGCGATTCGCCTGAAGTCGCCTCACCCGCCGTGATGATTAGGCTTGTACCAAAAACCGGTAAACCGAAAGACTTTCATATTCCTCACCTGGACGTAAAATAGTATTCGGAAAAGCAGTCTGATTTGGTGAGTCGGGATAATGTTGTGGCTCCAAGCAAAAACCACTGCGATGACCATAATTAGCTGTCTTGCCAGATAATGAACCATCTAGAAAATTACCGCTATAAAACTGTATGCCTGGTTCTTGCGTCCACAATTCCAGTACGCGTCCAGACACGGGTTCATGCACACGCGCAGCCAGACTCAATTCTTGACTAAACTCTTTAGATCGACTTTTATTCAGCACATAATTATGGTCATAACCGCTGCCATAGCCCAGTTGCTGATCCTCGTCTTGAATCCTCGCGCCTATGAGTTTAGGCGTACGAAAATCAAATGCAGTATCTGCCACAGACAATAAGCTACCAGTAGGTATCAGTGCACTATTCACAGGAGTATAAGCATCGGCGTTGATCATTAACTCATGACCCAGAATATCGCTTACGCTATCACTAATTCCTGCCAGATTAAAATAAGTATGTTGAGTCAGATTGATTGGCGTCGCCTGATCCGTTTCCGCTTGATACAGCACTTGCAGTTCGTTGGCATTAGTTAGTGTGTAAGTGACGGTGACTTGAAGATTGCCGGGATACCCTTGCTCACCATCGACACTGAGGTAGCTCAAAGTCAGGCCAACCGCGGTAATGTCGCCTCGTGCATCATTGCGGACAAAGGGAATGGCATCCCACTTTACTCTATGAAAACCTGCTGAACCACCGTGCAAATGATTGTCGCCATCATTGCAAGGAAGTTGATAACTGACATCATCCAGCACGAAACGTCCATCGGCGATACGGTTACCAAAACGTCCAATCAAGGCACCAAAATAAGGAGAGATATCGCAATACGGCGCCAGATGATCAAAGCCCAGAGTCACGTCGGTAAACTGGCCGTGTTTATCAGGCACATGCAACTCGGTGATAATGCCGCCGAAGTCGATGATTTTGACGATCATGCCTTGGCTATTGATTAAAGTGAATAGCTGTACATCCCTACCGTCTAGTAGTTGTCCAAATACTTTTTGACTGACGGAAGGTATCTCGCGGTTGTTACTCATGCCGAAGTCTCCGCCACTATTTTTATTACATTTGACACTCATGGTTACGGCTCTGAGGAGCGACCAAACAAGGGCATCCCGTTCGCATCCCATTTCAATTTTTTGACAAAAGTATGGCGGTCTGGATTCCAGAGCGGGTCACCGATAATCTCGGTATAAGTACGGGCGTGATATACCAGCATGACAGTCTCACCATCGGTACCATAGGTAAAACTATTGTGACCTGGGCCATAAATTCCATGCTCGTAACAGGTTTGGAATACGGGTTCTTTGGCTTTGGTCCATACCGACGAGTCTAGCAAGTCGGCGTTCTCGTCAGCCCATAATAATCCCATCGCATAATTTTCATCCGTCGCGCTTGCAGAGTAGCTGATGAATATCTTGCCCTGACGTTTTAATATTGACGGACCTTCATTGACCCAGAAGCCGCGGATTTCCCAATCAAATTCTGGCTTACTGAGCATCACCGGTGACCCGCCGAGTTGCCAGGGAGTTTTCATTGGAGCGATATAGATATTGGAGTTACCTTCAATCGCCGGATCTTTTTGCGCCCATACGTAATACAACACACCCTGATGAGTAAACGTTGTCGCGTCCAGGCAAAAGCTATCGATACCAGTATCAATTTGCCCCATGAATTGCCATTCACCTTGCAAGGGATTGCTATTGGTATTTCGGATAGCATACATTCGGTGTTGAAACAATTTATCTTTGATCTCGCGGCTCGGTGCCGCAGCAAAATACACGTACCAAGCACCCTGATTAAAATGCAGCTCTGGTGCCCAGACTAATTCGCTGTAAGAGCCGGTATCTGGCTTATGCCAGACATCGACCGTCTCCGCATTTGCCAGCTCTGCAATCGATTTGGCACGACGTAATTCTATTCGGTCATATTGCGGCACTGAGGCGGTAAAATAGTAATAGCCATCGGTATGCTGATAGATGTGCGGGTCGGCACGTTGCTCGATTAAAGGGTGTAATTTTTCAGTCACGGTTATTTCCCATAGTCACATTGCGATCACAAAAAAATCAGCAACTGACGTCAATACATTGATCTCATTTCAAAACAATCTCTCGACTTCATACCTCAGGCTGCTACATAGCCTTTAGTACGCATCTCATCTTTCACACCGCTGTAGTAGTCGTCATTAATACGGTACTTAAACATCAGCAATCCCATAATGAAATGGAACACGCCCGGGATTACCGAAAACATTAAAACAATGCCAGTCAATGCGAATGGAGTCTGCTCTTGATTAGCCTGGTAATTAAAATAGCTCAGCAGGATACCGACCAGGCCGCCCGCTACTGCCATGCCGATCTTTTGACAAACTGAAATACCGCCGAAGGCAAATCCAGAGACCCGCTTACCAGTTTTTACCTGGCCATAATCAATTGTCTCTGCAATCGCCGACCAAAATACAGGCGCATGCAAATCCACTACAAAGGACAATAAAAAATACAAAACAAAAGCCAAAACCATATCGCCGGGTTTAACCACCAGATAAATCAATGCGCTGATCAAAGCCACAGCGATTTGTGTATAACGGAATAGTTTTACCTTGCAATAAAATTTGGTGATCCAGGTTGAAGCAACCATCGATAAAATCGCTGCGACGACACCGGTAGATAAAAAAGCAGCGACTGTTTCTGTGTTGGCACCCAAAAAGTATTTGGCGTAATAAATCGCCACAGATCCGCGCACTACATAGCCCACCGTACCCGTGACACAGACGCCGCATAAAATCAGCCATTGATCATTGCGTAACAGCACTGCTAACTGTGAAGACAAAGACTGTTTTTCGACGACATGTAAAACCCGTTCTGTGGTGCTGAAATAGCAGAATAAAAATAAAGCAACACCCATCACTGCCATCACCGCCATTGCAGCCTGGTAGCCGACTGCCGGATTACCAGAGCCCCATTTTTGCGCTAGCAGAGGCACAATAATTGTCACCATAAACGCACCGATTTTGGCAAAAAACAGCCGATATCCATTCGCCGATAAACGCTCTTTAGGATCATTGGTCAAAGCACTCACCAGTGAGATATACGGAATCCCAACACCCGCCGTCATCACCGTCATCAATATATAGGTGGAATACGCCCAAACTAATTTGGCGCTGTATTGCCACTCAGGCGTAGTAAACACAAAAAATACACTGACGCCATAGGGCACAGCCAGCCACAATAAATAAGGACGGTAGCGACCAGCGCGGCTGGTGTATCTATCAGTGATTTGCCCCATCCCTAAATCAGCAATCGCACCGACAAACTTAACCAAGACAAAGAGTAAAGCGAGGTCGGTAGTTTTTAAACCATAGATGTCGGTATAAAAAAAAGTAATGATCAGCATCATCGATGAGATCACTACATTTAAGGCCATATCACCTGCCCCAAAACCTACTTTTTCTACTGTCGATAATTTTTGAGTATTCATTTAATTTTTGCCCGGTACAGGTACCAGTTATATGTTCGTCTCAACCAAAAGGGGCATTGCTGCTATTTAGCAATGCCCCGATGAAATCACCTGCTGGTGTTAATGTGCCTATGTTTTTTTCTTGACCTTTATCTGTTTAGCTTTGAAAGATTAACCTTTCCAGTTCAAACCTATACCTATCCTGCGGTCGTAGCGGCGAGTGTCACGCGGATACACATTAGGATTGCTAAAGTAATCGCTGTACTTAAAGTCCAACAAATTGCTGCCATCTAAAGTGATTGAAAGATTAGGTGTGATCTTATAGCTCAGCGACCCATCCAGCGACGATATCGGTGCAACCGTCAAATCCAAACCGGAATTAGAGGCATTATAAGTATCCACAAATTTAGAACGCCAGTTATAAGCCAAACGTCCAGACCAACCATTTTTCTCATACAAAGCGGCAATGTTATAAGAGAATTTTGATAAGCCAGTGAAAGGCTTATCGACTAAAGTCGGGTCAACTGATTTGGTCGTTTTACCTTCCATATAAGTCACGTTCGCCTGCAAACCAAAGCCACCTAACCAGCCAGGCAACTTATCATAAAACTGCTGATACGCGACTTCCAAACCTTGCAATTGTCCGCTGTCGGTATTGTAAGGACGTGTGACCTGATATACCGTCCCCGCGAAAGTTTCCGCTTGTGTTTTATTGAGAATATAGCCGTCAAAATAATGCTGGAAAACCGCCGCGCTGACAGATCCCGCTGGTGCAAAATACCACTCAAGTGCGGCATCAAAATTGCGCCCTGTTACTGGTTTTAAGTCTGGATTACCGCCTGTCGCGGTCGGATTGACAGTCACGCCAGCATTTATATAAGCCGCCCCCGGATTGAGCTGCGCAAAATCTGGACGAGTAATCGTTTTACCTGCTGCCAGACGAGCGATCAGATCTGGTCGCAAATTAAATTTAAAACTCATGCTTGGCAATACATCTGTACTCGAACTGCTTTTTTGTGTCGCAACATAGCTACCGTCGGTCAACAAATTATTACCTTGCAGTTCCTCATCTGTTTTAACTATACGTACACCAATGACTCCGCTGACCGGCACGCTACCCCAGTCGAAGCCAACATTTGTTTTTCCATAAAATGCATAGCTTTTTTCAGAGTCCTGGAACATTGATCCCGGATCGAGTGCTTTCGCGCTGGAAGAGCCTGTTACCGCATTGCGAATCGCAGCCGTATTATTGATCAGGAAAGTAGCGCATGGTGTGTACCATTGCGCCAAGCCATAGTTACCGCCCAAGGCTGGCGATACACAACTCAAGCCATTAATACTGGCCGCATTAATGCCTGGTGGCGCACCTACTCCACCTTCAAATGATTTGATTGATTCAGCCGTTCTGCTGGAAACGCGAACACCAGCGCTAAACTCTTTAAATAAACCATCGGCCTCCGGCGTATAAAAACCATCCGCACGCCAATCAGTTGAGCCCCCTTTATCACGACCATAACGATCAAATAATTGAAATAAAGAGAAATTTTTCGCGTCCTTCATATCAATACCCGTGTATTGAAAATTAGGCGTGTCATTCAAGCTGGTATTGACATTGACATTAGGTACCGTGGTATTGGTATCCAGGATCGGATTAGCCCAAGTGTATTTGCTCGAGGTAGTAGATATTTCTGAAGTAAATTTTAAGCCCGGACTCGCATTCCACCGGCCACCGACGGCAAACTGCTGTGTCAGCGTATCCGCCTTATTTGCCTGGGTTGAGTCGATAGTAAAAGTGTTATGCGAAGAGATCGTCTGCACCTGATTTGTACCAGGAATCGTCGTGGTCGTCACTGAATTACCAAGCCATGGCAGCCCAACAAAAAAGTCAGTTTCAAAGGTATTTTTATAGCGGGTAGAGATGCCCTCTGCGTACAACTCAACATCCGCATTAGGACGCCATTGCACGGCAACATTCTCAGCCAAGCGGCGACGATTACCAGGAATAGCTTCAATACCCATCACAAAAGGACCTGTGAGATTAGGACCCTGGCTAGTTGGATTGGTATTAAATGCGCGCTCTTCCTGGTACTTATTTTCAACATAAGACAGACCGAATAGGGCACCAAATTCGCCGTAGGCTGTTTTCCAGCGATTGGATACCATCATCCCGACATTAGGGTCATTGGATTTAGATTTATCGCTGTTTTCCAAATGCCCATTAGCTGAAAATGTGTAACCTTTAAAATCGAAAGGCCGATTGGTGCGGACATCCACCACACCAGCAATACCGCCCTCCACCAAATCGGCGCTTTGGGATTTATACACATCGACCCGTTGCAACATAGTTGACGGGATATCTGCCAAGTTCACATAGCGTCCGTTGGTGGTATACATTTCTCTACCGTTTAACAACGTAGCAATCCCGGGGAGTCCGCGTATCAATACCGAATTGGCTTCTCCGGCATCACGACGAACCTGAATCCCGCTCACACGCGCCAAAGTCTCGGCAACATTTGTATCGGGGAATTTACCAATATCATCGGCAACAATGGTATCGATGACCTGATCTGAATTTCTTTTGATTTGCAGTGCGCTTTCAGCCGACTTGCGTACGCCGGTGACCACCACTACGACACCCTCGTCTGGAGCAGCAGCAACTGCTTTAGTTTCTTGCGCCCAGACAGAAGCGCAAGTCAGTATCCCGACACTGGCGAGCGCCGCCACAGATACTTTTAAAACCAAAGGGCGATAAGGCTTGGCCATATCTGGGCCAGATACGTTACGTTTCATACGTCTCCAATATATTTTTAGTTATGTGCTTCAAGGTCAGGCATTTTTATCTACATGCTCTAAATTCATCTTAAGGTGCACACAAAAATCTCTCCAATCAATTTTTTAGCGTTTTCGATATCAATATCGATATCAGGACTCGCTTAGGAACTAGCCTAGAAGCTCGCTAAGAGCACGACTTCGGAATTGATTGGCTATAACGATGTCAGATCACATCGCCAAAAAGGGCAAACTTGCCCTTGTAAGCCTAGGGAAATTGCCACGCCAGAAAAATTCAGCGCAACTTGTGCGCATATTGTCCAAGCAAGAGGTGATGTAAGCCAGCACGATTTAAGAGCAACACAGATTAGCTCATCGCTCGAGATAGTTTTATTCTGTGTAAAAGCCGTGGGAATTTACAACACTTCTGCTACCAACTGCAACACTCAATGCGATCATCATTGGTAATTATGTCGTACCAGGTTTGAAGGAGTGGCGAAGGAGTTAGCAAAAAATGATGATCGTAAAGGGCTTCAGGCTCACAACGAAGCGTCATGAGCCTGAAACTGATCCTGACCTAGCGCTGACAAAATAGCGAAGAGATTAGTAAGTTGGCCATCCATTTGAGAAATACAGGTCGTTTAAAAATAAGACGCCATTGAAATTATTCTGACTATCCAGTTTATGTCTGGCGAGTACACCGTTACTGACCGACTCTCCGCCAGGAGCAAAAAAACGACCGCCGCCCGCCTCTAAGGTAGTACCGCCAGAATTGAGCATATCGTTACCGCTCATGTCGAGATAAGGGCCGGTAATGCTAGTCGATCTGCCATACGAGATGTGATAAGTGCTGTTTGCTTTTGAGCAGCAAGTACCTTTAGAAACAAACAGGTAGTAGTAGCCACCATTGATCATGATGAAGGCGTTTTCAATCCCGCTACTGTCAGAGGCCAGGTGGTATCGGGTACCAATCGGCTTTAATGTGGTTGGATCAACTCTGCTGGTATAAATCCCAGTCCACCAAGACCCAAAAGTCAGCCACGGCTGCCCCGCTTTATCGACTAAAAAATTCGGATCAATCGCGTTAAAGTTATCGCCACTCTTGGAGGACAAAACAAGCCCTTTATCAACCCAGTCGCCCTTGGCAATACTGGATGCGGTGGCAAGTCCGATGGCTGATTTTTGCGAACCAAAGGTCGATACGGCATAGTATAAAATCGCTTTGCCATTATAGACACGCATGTCGGGTGCCCAAACGACTTTAGAATTGCCGTTGTACTGCCCCCACCACGACAAGCCGCCAGCAAATATGCTGCCACCTTGCGTCCAGGCATGCCCGTCAGGCGAGTATTTGACACCAATACCGGTGTCGCTGGTTTCAACGATCCACCAAGTGTTACCGTCTTTTATCATACTAGGATCATGCGTCACGACTGCGCCGGTCAGCGTCCATGCCGCCGCCTGTGCGCTGGATATTGGCAAGATACTGCTGAGCATAATACCGACGATTAACGACCATTTTTTGATGCGAGTTATCTTATTCATCGTAGCCTCTATTTTATGTATGTAAATATAATTGGCACTATATTTACTCTGGCGTTTTTGCCAAATGTGGGTGTCTCCCACATTTATACTGCGATAAACGGAATGTCCCGTCCAATCACTTTTTTACGGCGATCCATATTGCTATGGGTATCAATCTGGGCTTATCAGTTGACGCTACAACGAGAAGCGATCGCTAAAACTGCTGCGACGTTTTTTCTGTCATTGGATAAATTTAAAAATGGAATTGTTTTACGACCAAAAGATGCTCACCGCTTAAACAGTCTTAGGTAATCTGCGTAGGAAGTCCGCCTTATCATTACAACGGCAATTTTGCTTAATGCGGGATTAGTATCTGGCGTTGGGAGGCTATTGATTGAGCCAATCTACGGCAACAAAATAGCAATATTGAAGGGGGCTTCTGCCAGAGGATCTGAAATGATTTTTTCTTACGGGCTTAGTTATTACATCTTTGTTACATCTTTACTACATCTGGATTGATGGCTCAGTTGTAAAGTTCAGTTGCTAGTTTAAATTGCCAGGCTAGATTGGCTGCTTCGGTCATCGTTAGCAACTACCTGCCGGTTAGCTCTACGGCCACGCTAGCTGCTTACTCGTAGCAAACATCAACATACTCCCCGTAAAAAAATCAAAATATCGCTTATAGACCAATAATGACATGAACAAGAAAATATACTTATAGGGAGTATTAATTAAGCACAAACCAAACACAAGCTAAGTATCAATCAAAATCTAATCAGAAAAATACAAAAGGACAATACCGTTACGCGGTGTCACCTAGTCGTATTCGCCGAACTTATCTCCCAATTAAATACAATACAAAGGCATTTATACCGATTCGCAAAATAATCTTTTAAAGCGCTTTCAGGTAGTAGCAATTACCGTTATTACTGACAATGACGTTATCTTCCAATCTGCCGGCGGGTGTTCCGTACATGAGTTTTTGAAGGTTCGCCTTTTTGTAAAAGAAAAGGCCATGCTCAGTATGCGTTTCCATCGGATGATCGCCAGGTTCAGCGTAATAAACACGATCTAACAAATAGCCTACCGGGCTCTGCTGATCAGCGTGAGAGAACAAATCGTATTGCACTGCCGCTTGTAAATCTAAGTATTCATCACTCATGTACATCTCCATAAAAATTTTTCGATGTTAATTAAATAGGGCAAAACAGAAAGCGGGATCACGCATTTGGCACTCTTCCCAAATAGGGGCCAGTGGACTTGCTCCAATGAGCCAGATCCTCACTTGCTTCCGCCTCAGAATGAAAAGTTTTTTCCGAGGTGATGGACTTGCCCTCAACTTCTTTTTTAGAGTGCGGATCAATATGGAAGTCATACACTCGCAATAACCAAAGACCTTCGGGCGTTTCATGAAATTGTGTTTTAGTAGACATCATCATTCCTTCAAAAAAAGCGTAGCCTTTAATTTGAGCCAAGAGAAAGTAAAAATCCCGCTAACAAGACGATGAACACCAGCGATAGTGCAGCGGCACCGATGTCCCGCGCCAGCGTCGCAGTCCAAGATGGCTTCCCAATATTAAATTCATCGACCTCGTTATCAAAAATCAGGCTCTCATTTTTTGCTTCAGCTTGGGCATGCATACGATTCTCCATTTTTCTGGTTGGCTCTGACCGTGTCACAGCTGACTTGAAATTACGCCGATTATTGGCAGAGATCGGTTCGATAACCCACATAAGTCCTTTTTTCCTGCGATTGTTATTTTCGCTTGGTAAGCGTCGCTAAATTCTGTTGGACTCTTACTTAATTACCGCCTCGATTACGCTTACGTGCGGTCACACACAGACTGTGTTTAGGCTTAAACCATAAACTCGGCACCCGACTTAACAACTACCGAAGGGTCAGCCATGCCATCTCTTATGCCACCGAATTTGCCACCAAATTTGCCACCAACGTCACCCCTGCCTTATAAATCAAGCTATGAAATGTCTGAAGAGGAAGAGGATGAAACACAAATCGGTTTGCTCAAAACGCTGCGACATATTTCGGACATCACCTACAAAGATTCAGGTCACGCGACCCGTAGTGTGCATGCAAAAAGTCATGGCTTATTACATGGGGAAATGTCGGTTGTAGACAATCTGGCGCCCGTACTGGCGCAAGGTATTTTTGCTACTCCCGGAACATGGCCGGTGGTCATCAGATTATCGACCATCCCAGGTGATGTACTGGACGATGCCGTATCCACACCACGCGGTATGGCAATTAAACTCATTGGGGTCAAGGGAGAGCGGCTGGCAGGTAGCGAGGAGGATGTTACTCAAGATTTTTTATTGGTCAACGGCAGCACTACTTTTGCAGCGCCACGAGCGAAAGAATTTTTGGGTAGCTTAAAATTACTAGCATCGACTACCGATAAAGCGCCAGGCTTAAAAAAGGTATTGTCCTCAGTATTACAAAGCACAGAAAAAGTGCTGGAAGCGGCCGGAGGCAAGAGCGGTACGATCATCGCCTTGGGCGGTCATCCAGAAACGCATATTTTAGGCGAAACGTTTTTTAGTCAGGTGCCGATTCTATTCGGCGACTACATGGCAAAATTTTCTGTCGTCCCGGTGTCTTCTGGTTTGGCGGAGCTGACTGGCGCAGTGGTCGATTTAAACGACAAACCGAATGGCTTGCGTGAGGCAGTAGTCGACTTCTTTGCGCACAACAATGCAGAATGGGAATTGCGTGTACAGCTTTGTACTGACATAGAAAAAATGCCGATTGAAGATGCCTCTGTGGCCTGGCCAGAAGAGCTCAGTCCTTACCTGACCGTTGCCCGCATATCGGTACCGTCCCAGGTCGCCTGGAGTGAAGGCCGCTCAAAAGCGATTGATGACGGCATGTCGTTTAGTCCGTGGCATGGCGTTGTTGCACACCGGCCTTTAGGTTCTATCATGCGACTCCGAAAAGCGGCGTATGAGATGTCGGCTAAATTCCGAGCAGAACATAATAGACTAGCCGTGACTGAGCCCAAAAATATGGATGATTCTCCGCTCTAGGTATGACGAAAGCAGAAACCATACGATACAACCAACAGACACCACCCAAATTTATATACGCCGGAAATTTTTTATGTACCGGTCTGACGAGAGCGCTTAGTGCACTATTGAGTCACGAAAAATAATAACGATGATATCGATAATGAATATTGTGATCATCGTTTTAATGGCTCCAGATTATTGGAGCCATGTTTATCTATTAGTTGTATAGTCGTGAAGACCCGCGATCTCGTTGATGTAGTGTTTGCTATCTTGGAAGTCCAGCTATCACATAGGCACCCTAGCGGTACCTGCAGAGAACATTAAAATCTCCCGCTAAATCAACAGAGAATTACCATGCGTAAAAACAAGAATTGGATTGCTCAATTAAAAACAATCACAACACTATTTCGCATCGCCAGCCCAAAGGGATTGAGTAAAATAATCATGCCCTTTAAACGTATTGTGCAGAAGCGATCTAAGAAATTATCGCCGTTCCAATTACCGACACTACCTACCATACCCCGAATACCCAAAACACCTGGCTTCAGTAACTTCGACATCAGTAAACCGGTCAAAGATTTACGTGAGAGTAATAGAATAAAAGTAGCCTCAACCTGGCCGTACAGCGAAGCGATGCCAACGGATCTTCCTGCCGAGGGAGAGTTTTTGACTAAGTCGTATGTTAAAGAAAGTCATGATCAGACACAGGGACAGGGTCAGACTCAAATTCACCCCCAGCTTGTGCCTCATATTCACTTTCATACTAAGTCGCGTCCCTCTCAAACTTACAAAATTTATATTCCCAGTAACAGCAATGATCAGCCGCTACCACTATTGATCATGCTGCATGGCTGCACCCAAAATCCAGACGACTTTGCAACGGGTACTGCAATGAATTTGCTTGCAGAGGAGCAGAAATTTATTGTCGCCTACCCGGCGCAAACTCAGTCTGCTAATGCGCAAAAATGCTGGAATTGGTTTAGGACCGACAACCAGTCACGCGGCAAAGGCGAGCCCTCCATTATCGCTGGAATTACTCAAGACATTATCCGTGACTACCCGGTAGATACGACGCGTGTGTATATTGCAGGCTTGTCTGCAGGCGGCGCAATGGCCGTTACTGTGGCAACACTTTATCCAGATATTTATGCCGCTGTTGGCGTCCATTCTGGATTGCCGTATGCATCGGCAAATAATGTTCCTTCTGCTTTATCCGCCATGCGCAATGGCAGCTCTCAGGCCAACTGCCAGCAACTAGATGAAGCAGCGCTGACGGCCATCCCGATGATTGTTTTTCACGGCGATCAGGATCACACAGTCAACGCCAGTAATGGTGAACACCTGATTCAACAAAATATCGCGGCCCAAAATATAGAAATCGATTCTGAGTCGCCTCAAAATATCTCAGTGCAAACAGGTAAAACTGATGGCGGTCATACCTACTCTACAACGTCTTATTACGATAGTGATGGCCACTCCGTAGCAGAACATTGGGTCATCCATGGCGCAGGTCATGCATGGTCGGGCGGCAATCCAGCTGGGAGTTATACCGATGCAAAAGGACCGGATGCATCGCGGGAAATGCTACGGTTTTTTTTGAGCCATCAATCTTTGCGACTAAGTCAGTACAAAAATTGAGTCTAAAAAGAACGCCCCTTAGCAATCACACTGCGCTGAGCATGTATTAATGATTGAGTCCGTCATGCCCACAAACCAAGTCAATAATATAGAGGAATAAGAACATACTCCCCCTAAAATATAAAAAAATCGCCGTGTGGACGAGCAAACATATGGACAACCTAAAATACCCGCCTGGAGTATTTATCCTACACAATAATCTACCTGCTACGCATCAAGCTCGCTGACGGTACTTGACACCGGCATCACCTCAAGGCAAGTTTGCAGCGTTTCCTGGTAAGACCTGACGATCTGATCTGCACCGGCAACTTGCTCCAAGACACCTTCGGTTTCATCAAACGGGTTAGCTAGCAAGACCGCTACGATTTTTACGTGGGGTAGTTGACTGCGTAATTTAGTGGCGGCGGATTCCAGATGTTGATGGCCTTTGATCGGATCAGTGCTGACGAAACAGACCATAGAAATGATGTCCGGGGTGGAATCCGGTGGCGGCGGCAATTCAAATTCCTCAATAGAGAAATGACGTGCGTCAATATGCTGCGCACGCAGAACTCTGACCAATATTTCTGCCGCCAGTACATCGGTATTGCTTAATCCTATGCTCAGCAAGATCGATCCGGCGGGCGCATTGATCGGCCCTTGCCACTGCCCGATCATCCGTTCGCGCTGGCTACGCAATTGCAGTCCTAGGCTAATTCCTTCTAATAAGGAATTGCGGGAATAATGCTTCCACCATTTTCGGTTCTCGCCCAACTCCTGGATCACGGACACAATGGCGTTACTGACTTTGACTTGCTCGACCTTGGTAATCGCTCTGTCAGTAAAATCCATTTTCGCTAAATGCAAGGCTGGGCCTAACACCGTGTCGCAGTAGGCGCTAAACGATTTGCGCTTTAAGAAGCGACGGGCGTTGGCGATGATTTCTTGTGCATCACCCGCTAAGGCGCGCTGGTAAAAATTTTCTGGCATGGTGAGTGCTGGTATCTCGCCCAACAATACTTCTAAAAAATTCAGCGAGCTGATATAGCGCCCGGCGACCACCATACAAAGCGTCAGCGGCGTGGATAACATTAAACCTACCGGACCCCATAACCAGCTCCAGAAAATCGCCGCGATCACGACAGACAATGGCGACAATCCGGTGGTGTGTCCGTACAGATGCGGCTCTATCAATTGGGAAATCACCAGCTCCACTACAAAAAACAGACTGATGGTCATCAGCGCCAGCGACCATCCTGGCGCGATTGCAGCGGCCAGCAAGGTCGCGCACACCGCAGCAATCCAAACGCCGACATACGGGATAAACCGCAAAATAGCGGCCATCGCACCCCATAGCAGGGCTTGCGAAAGTCCGATGACGCTCAGCCCTAACCAGATCAGCAAACCCACCGCAATATTCACCCCAAACTGGGATAAGAAAAAACGAGAAAGCCGTTCGCCAGCATCATTGACTGCAATGGTGGTCTCGCGCAAATCATGCTTGCCGATGAGCCGGATAAAACGATCCCGCAGGGCTTCGTGCTCAAGTAAGACGAATATCAGGACAACAAAGACAATACCGGTCGTTTCGATTGGTCCCCATATTGAGTTAAATATTTTTTCTATTAGCTGGAAGGGCTTTAAGGGTGGCGGGCGGACTTCGACCGGTATCGGCACAATGCTCTTAGTGGCGGTAGTCGTTTCTCCCGCATTTGTTCCGGCATTTGTTCCAGTATTCAGCCCAGTATTAGGCCCAGTATTCAGCCCAGTACTGACTGCACTACTAGCCACGGCGCTTGCTGCAGTATTGGCGGAACCACCTGCGGTGCTGTTTGCAGCCCTGTTGCCGCTGTGCTTAGGATTACTAGCGACCTTAGTCGGGGTATCTGCCGGAGCCACACTCTCTGGCGCGCTGCTAACTGGTTTTGAATAGTCCGATAAACCATCCATCACCCGGTCTGCCTGTCCGGTCAGTGCGTTCAGTTTGCCCAGCGTTAACTGATCCAGTGCGCGGAGTTTGCCACGGGATGGTCTCTTCATATTTTGGCAGGCTGGCACCCATTTGTATCACCTGCACGCCAATCAAAATACACAAAGTACTCAGCGCCAGCGTGAGCGTGACGACCGACACAATCACAGACGCCGCATGCCCAAAACCAATGTGTCGCATACGCCGGATAAGAGGCGCAATCAACAAACTTAAAATCACAGCCAATGTAATCGGGATCAGAAACTCTCTGCCAAAATACAGCATACCAAGCACAGTCGCCGCACCAACGAGTTTGGCTAACTTGTCCGGCGATGTTTTGGGGTTCATGAAATTAAGCAAGGTAGTTCCTGTCGGTGATCTGAATTAATGATCCAAATATGTGAACAAATTAAGCGAGGTAGGTACCCGAAAGATTGTACATGGCGATTCGCAAAAAATACGCGCTCCATGATTCTTTTGAGCAAAGATATAGCGATATAAATCGTGTTGGACGATTACAAATATCTAAGGACATAAACATATACTCCCCATAAATATTTATAAATATGCCCTATTGACCAATAATTGTATGGACAACCTAGATATACAGATAAGGAGTATATTTATTCGCCTTAAACTACTCGTCTAAGATTCAGTGACCAAACCGCTTGTAGAAGATGGCCGACTGATACAAGCCTCCAGCAATTTAACGGCCACTTCCACACCATTCTCCTGCGCCATTGCCCGAGCAATTACCGCTGCGCGGTTTGCCATATCTGGCGATGCCAACACCTTGGCAATAGAGGCTGCCAGACACTTTGCAGAAAGTCGCTTACGGATCAACTTTGGTCCGGCGACACCAAGTCGTTGTAGCTCTGTGCCCCAAAAAAATTGATCGGCGATGTGAGCAACTACCACCGATGGTCGCCCTGCGCGCAGGCTAGCCTGCGTGGTTCCAGAGCCGCCGTGATGGACGATCAAAGCGCAGCGCGGGAAGATAATTTGATGAGTAGAACGCTGTACCTTAAAGACATTTTCATTGCAATCAAACACCGACAAATCGTCCCAAGGCAGTTGGAATATAGCGCGGCAACCGACACGCTTAACCGCCTCATTCCAAAGCGCCACGGTCTGTTGGATGTAATTCAAATGATGAATCATCATGCTGCCAAAGCAGAAATAAACAGGTGGGTTTCCAGCAGCAATAAATTCTTCCAGCCCAGCCGGTGACGCAGCTTGTGGTAAACCTTTTGGTAAGTTGAGGAAGCCACAAACGCTGTGTGTGCCCTCCCAATCCGGTGGCACATGAAAAATGCTGGGGCTGACCGCAATCAGATTCAATCGCTCAGATACCCAGCTTTGTTGGATGACATCGGTATTGGGAACCAGATTTTCTCTCAGCCTGAGCGCGTTCACTCGCGGCAAAAAAATATGATTCAGAATAACGCGCACTATTTTCCATGCAAAGGGATAACTCCAAGCCCCAAAGTCAGGAAACCCTCCCGGGCACAGATGCGATGATGGCTGCAAGCTATGGACAAGATTGACCGTCACAATTGGTGTCGCTGATTTCTCCGCAGCGGCTCGTAAGGGATGCAAGAAAAAATGTCCCACCACCAAATCATTATTGGCACATAGCTCTTTTGCTGCAGCAAACATCTGCTCCATCACCGGATCAAATCCAAAACTCAGGATCATCTCGGTTTGCGTGATCAGATTGCGCGTACCAACCATTTTTCGCCAAAGCTGCTCCATCACTTCTGGCGACATTTCCTCGGTGCCAAGTACATTAATCAGCATAAATCCGAACTGCTCAGAATACTTGCTGTAATCCCGCCCCTCATTATCAGTCACCAGCAAAGTCACAACATGCCCAGCCTGCACTAAGCCTGCCGCCAATGCGATAAATGGCTGAACATCGCCTTCGCTACCCCATGTTTGTAAACCGATTTTCAATTGAGCGTCCGCTTTAAATTAAATCTGATTAATTGTTGTCAGGCACAAAACTAATACTAATCAGCTTATAGAAATCTAAGTGATGTAATAAAAAACCCACCTTGATTAAAAGGTGGGTTTTGCTTTACTTTCGTTCTTCGTGTCGCTATTGCTTTCGCTATTAATTGGCCTTTTTGCTTCGTTCTTTTTGACATCTGCTTAACTAGACAATTAACTGCAAAATTAACTACACAATTAAATGCACAAATATCAGATAAAACTAGCAGAGCAAACCCATTAGTTACACCAATTTTGGTACTGTATTGTCGTCGCGGTGGCTAGCATCCACTGGCTCTGCAGGCGTCTCAGCAACATGTTTTCCTGAGATCGCCAGATACATTGCAGGCACCACAAACAAGGTGAACAGTGTGCCGATGGAGAGTCCGGTAAAAATCACCAGACCCATCGCATGACGACCTGTTGCGCCTGCGCCGGACGCGATTACCAGAGGTAATACGCCGAACACCATCGCTGCTGTCGTCATCAGAATCGGGCGCAGACGTTCGCCTGCAGCTTCTTCAATCGCGTCACGTTTACTCAAGCCTTTTTTACGTAACTGATTCGCAAATTCAACGATCAAGATACCGTGCTTACTAATTAGTCCCATCAATGTGACCAAGCCAACTTGAGTATAAATATTGACCGACGAGAAGCCCCAGAAGATGAAAATCATCGCGCCAAATAAAGCCAATGGTACCGAGATCAAAATCACGATCGGATCGCGGAAGCTTTCAAACTGCGCCGCTAAGGCGAGGAAAACGATAATCACCGCGAATGCCATCGTCACCAGAAAACCGCCTGATTCGCTCTTAAACTGACGCGACTGACCAGCGTAATCCACGGTGTAGCCAGCCGGTGCAATCTCTTTGACTAAGCCACTCAGATAAGTCAATGCCTCATCTTGCGATACGCCTGCCACACCAGAGATGGTTGCCGAGTTTAATTGCTGAAACCGGTTAATCGCCTCTGGTACCACGCTGGTGGTGATGTGTGCCACCGTACTTGCCGGGATCATGCTACCGGTTGGTGTGCGGATATAAAAATCGAGCAAATTGTCTGGATTTAAACGGTCCACCTGCTGCACTTGCGGTATCACTTTGTAGGAGCGGCCAGCAATCGAGAAGTAATTTACATAACCACCACCTAAGGCAGCGCCCAACGCCTGGCCGACATCTTGTTGCGTCATCCCTAGCGCAGTAATTTTGTCGCGGTCAACTTCCAGAGTGGCTTGCGGTTTATCCAGTTTTAAATCGACGTCCATAAAATAAAACTTACCGGAGGTACGAGCTTTGTCCATCACTTGCTGAGCAACTGAATTTAAATTCTCAAAAGGCTCGGTCGTCGTAATCAAAAACTGAATCGGCAAACCGGATGAACCTGGCAATGCTGGAAATTGGAAGGCTGCGATTCTGGCACCGGCAATCTTGTTCCACTTTGCCTGCAGGTCTTGCTGGATTTGCTTGGCACTGCGACCGCGCGCGCTCCAGTCCTTAAGCAAGACACCACCAATACCTGCATTAGTCGTTGGCACACCCGTGATCTGGAACATCTGCTTATATTCCGGCATGTCATGCGCGACTTTAAATACCTGATCAGCATAGGTTTGCATCTGATCGGATGTAGCCGTTGGCGCACCGACGACTTGTGACAAGACAATACCCTGATCTTCTTCCGGCGCCAGTTCAGACTGCGACATCTTAAACATCAAGCCCAGGCATAAAATCAGAATCACGCTCATCACAATCAGCACAGGCCAAGTATTCAACAAGCTATGCAAAATACGTAAATATCGGCCGCGGACTCTTTCAAAATTGTGGTCAATCAATTTTGCGAATCGACCGTTGGTTTGCTCCATCTTGAAGAAGCGGGAGCACATCATTGGTGATAGCGTCAACGCCACCACACCGGACATGGCAACCGCGCCCGCCAAGGTAAAGGCAAACTCAGTAAACAAAGCACCAGTTAATCCACCCTGGAAACCGATAGGCACATACACTGCAATCAGTACCACGGTCATGGCTAAAATCGGAGAAGCTAATTCACGCGCAGCAAGTAGCGATGAGTCCATGATGGACTTACCTTCTTTCATGTGCCGATCAACGTTTTCAACCACAATAATCGCATCATCGACTACCAGGCCAATCGCCAGCACCAGCGCGAGTAAGGTCAGTAAATTGATGGAGTAGCCAAACATCAGCATCACAAAGAAAGTACCGATCAGTGACAGCGGCATCGCAATCACAGGCACCATCACCGCGCGGAAACTACCGAGGAACAAGTAGATTACTACCGTCACAATTAACAGCGCTTCTAACAACGTTTTGACTACTTCTTCTATCGAGGTGTTAATGAACTCGGTGGAGTCATACACGATTTGCCCGGTAAGGCCGGATGGAAGTTGCGATTGCACTCCCGGGAAGGCGGTACGAACGCGTTTTGCGACATCAAGGATGTTAGCTTCCGGCGCTACCTTGATACCGATAAATACCGAACGTACACCACTAAACGCGACGTTAAAGTCATAATTTTCTGACCCTAAAGTGACGGTAGCGACATCCTCCAGACGGACAATTGCGCCATTATTTTGCTTGATTGCTAGCTTTTTAAATTCTTCCACTGAGTGTAAATCCGTACCGGCGGTTAAAGGCACTGTCACCATCTGACCTTTGGATGCACCTAATGCGGTCAGATAATTATTGGAGGCTAAGGCAGTACTGACATCGGCAGCAGTAACGCTGAATGCCGCCATTTTTTGTGCGTCCAGCCAGGCACGCAGGGCAAATTGACGGGCACCTAACAGCTCTGCAGTTTGTACGCCTTCAATCGAATCTAACTTTGGTTTAACAACGCGTATCAAAAAATCGGTCACGTTATTAGTTGGCAAGGTATCGCTATAAAAGCCCATGTACATCGCATCAGTCGTCTGACCAGTTTGCACGGTCAAGACTGGTTGCTGTGCTTGCGCAGGTAACTGGTTTTTAACCGAATTAACCTGGGTGCTGATTTCAGTCAAAGCCCGATTCGCATCGTAGTTAAGACGCAAGGTTGCGGTAATTGTCGATACGCCGCTGGAGCTGGAGGAGGATAGATAATCAATGCCCTGCGCCTGCGCAATAGCGGACTCTAATGGCTGTGTAATAAAGCCAGCGATAGTCTGTGCGTCAGCACCAAAGTAAGTCGTCGAGATCGTAACGACTGCATTTTGAGTATGCGGATATTGGTTGACTGGTAAGCTAAACAAGGACCGCATGCCGAGTACTACAATCAGCAAACTCACGACGGTGGCGAGTACCGGACGCTTGATAAAAATGTCGGTAAATTTCATCTTGACTCCTCTTAGTGTTCTTGCGGAGTTGGATTTGGACTATTCTTTGGCTGTACGGAATTATCGATCAGCACTGGTGTGCCGTTCTTCAATTTAAGCTGTCCGCTGGTGACGACCATTTGTCCGACTTCTATCCCTTTTAATACAGCGACCTGATCACCACGAGTAGCGCCGGTCGTCACGAATACTTGTTGGGCGACTTTAGCGACCTCACCTTTTTCATCTTTTTTGTCGCTATCTTTAATTACAAATACAGTGGAGCCGTAAGGATTGTAGGTAATCGCTGTTTGCGGCAACGTGATAAATTTATTTTTGTCGCCGACATCAATTGCCACATTGCCAAACATGCCCGGCAAGAGCAATTGTTTTTGATTATTCAAGGTTGCTTCTACCTGAACATTGCGGGTTGCTACATCGATTTTTGGATTGATAGAAGAGATTTGTCCTTGAAAATCCTGACCGGGGAAAGCATCACTCAAGAGCTTAAGACTTTGCCCAACTTTCAGCGAGGCGATTTGTTTTTGCGGCACAAAGAAGTCCACAAAAATAGGATCAATCGTCTGCAAGCTAACTAACTTATCACCAGGATTAACGAACTGACCCGGATTCACGGTGCTGATCCCCAGGCGACCTGCGAATGGAGCACGGATAGTTTTTTTCTCGACGTTGGCAGCTTGTTGGGCGACCAAAGCACGTTTGCTTTTTAAGTCGGCCATATCAGAATCAACTTGTGCCTGACTGACACCCTCTGCTGCCAGTTGGGCCTGATCGCGCTTGAGGACAGTGGCAGATAATTCTGCTGAGGCTTCCAGAGAGCGCAGTTGTGCAATATCGGAATCTGCGTTGAGCTGTATCAAGATGTCGTTATGCTTTACATTTTGACCGGACTTAAATTTTACGTCGCGTACCAGACCAGCGATTTCGGAGCTGATGTCGACGCCACGATAAGCTGTGACTGTTCCGACGGAAGAAATCTGCGGCTGCCACTCTAAGGTTTCTGCTTTTATGGCGCTCACGGTTTGCGCGCCCGCCTTAGGTGCACTGGCAATTAATTGTTTAATTTGTAGATACTTGCCAAACGCCAGACCGACGATCAACAACACCACACAGCCGAGCATGAGAAACATACGCTTTGTCATGAATACTTCCTCTTTAATATACTAATCCGGTCACGAATACGATTAAGAAGCGTGACTCAATTCATATCACTTCAATACATCTCATTAAAATTCGAGAACTACAAGATTTATTCTGTGCTTGCCGCTTTATTGTCGGTAATAGCGGCACCGGTAGCGCTGGAAATATCCGTCAACGCCGGACGATTCCACCAGCCACCACCCATAGACTGAAATAAAGCCGCCGTATCCGCATACCGGTTTGCCTGTGCCTGAATCAGACTGACACGCGCTGTTTGATAAGTTCGCTTGGCATCGAGCAAGGTCAGAGAACTAACGCTACCCAATTTGTACTGTTTGGTCGTCAAGTCCAAGGTTTCTTTGGCGATGGATTCAACATCTGCTTGCTGCTTTAAAGTTTGCGCATCGAACTCTAAAGCGCGCAAACTATCCGCCACATTTTGGAAAGCCGATAACACCGTAGACCGATATTGTGCGGCCGCCTGGTCGTAAGATGCCACTGCGGCACGACGCTTAGCTGACAGGGAGCCGGCATTAAAAATTGGTGCCGTCAGACCGCCAGCCAGACTCCAGAAACTCATATTTTCGCTGAACAGATTATTGGTTTTAGTCGATGCAAAACCGTAACTACCGGTGAGAGAAAATTGTGGATACTGATTGGCCGTTGCAACACCGATTTGGGCGCTGGCTTGATGTAATAAGCTTTCAGCAGCGCGAATATCTGGACGTTGGCGCACCAATGCGGAAGGAATAGATACCGGCAACTCTTGCGGCAATTGCAATGCGTCCAGATTGAATTCAGGCAAGCCCGGATCACTAGGTAAGCGCCCCGCATACACCGCCAATTGATTCCGCGTTTGCTCTAAGGATTTTTGCAGGCCAGGCAAACTGGCACGCGTCTGAGCAACCAGATTACGCTGAGACAAAAACGACGCTTTGGCGATCGCACCGACTTTAAATTGCTGCTCAATCACTTCCAGCTGCCTGGACTGCGCATCGAGTATCTCTTGCGTCGCTTGTAACTGCGCCCGATAAGACGCTTCGCGTATCGCGGTGGTGACCAGATTGGATGTGAGTGTCAGATACGCTGCCTCGACCTCATAACGCTGATAATCAATACCTGCTTGCAGACCTTCTAGTCCGCGCTTATTCGCACCAAATACGTCCACTGTATAGGACACGTTGACGGAGGCATTGTATAAATTAAAGATGGTGCCGCCCGGAATGCCTGTAGATACCGCCGAGGCATGTTCGCGCTCACCATTGAGGCTACCAGTCACAGTAGGAAATTGGCTTGATCCATACTGGGCATTGTAGTTCTCTTGTGCTTGTCGCAATGCCGCCTGGGCAGATGCCAGCGTAGGGCTCTTTGTTAAAGCGTCGCGGATTAATTTGTCCAGTGCTTCAGAGCGGAATACTTGCCACCAGGCTGCTGGAATATCCTGCACGCTCACTAAGGTTTGTGACGTCCCTGCATTACCTGCAGATGCCTCGGTCTGGCTAGCTGTGGGCGATGGGGTATACGAATAATTCTCTGATTTGACCGGTGCTGCTGGCGCAGTAAAGTTAGGGCCAACTGCGCATCCGCTGATGAGTAAGCTGAGAGCGATGGTTCCGCCAGCGCCACGAGCCAATGATTGCAGAGAAACCTGTTTGCAGATCCTTGTTTTTTTCAATTTCCACACTCCCGAATACGCGAATAGTTTGGCAATAATATTACTGACTTTGTAGTCATCTATAGATATTACCTGATTACTCGGTAAGTGTTTTGGATAATTAGTAAAGCTAGGTAAATATTAGCAGTGTGACTAAAGTAGGTAAAAATAATCTCAAATAGTTTAAATCATCAGTTCATCATTCATAGCTATATTAATGAAAAAAATGCGGTAAGGTAGCAGCGAGCTGACGATAAGCTAATGACGAGTAATCTATGAGCTTATACGAAGCGAAATATATACTCCCATATGTATATAAAATCAGTCCATATATTAAATGAACAAAAAGCCAGGCGGATTCAGCTACGAAGAGCAACGGGAGGTAAGTTTTAGTGGGAGTATATCCAAATTATAAAAAACCTCAAACGGCGTTCGATAGCCGAGG
>NZ_JBEONQ010000028.1:0-62921 GCF_040544445.1 Undibacterium sp. GrIS 1.8
TGCCTCGGCTATCGAACGCCGTTTGAGGTTTTTTATAATTTGGATATACTCCCACTAAAACTTACCTCCCGTTGCTCTTCGTAGCTGAATCCGCCATGCCTATTGTCCATATAAAACATGGACATGCCAAATATACATATAGGGAGTATTTCTAAAATATGGTGCGTGAAACGCAACCAGATCATTGAACGCAGATAACTCTTCCGGCAGCTTTACGCCTGCCGCTCGTAACGAGTGGCGCAATGATCAAGCAGATTCCATGTCGGCATGGAACACAATAGATTCCACATCAGATGCCGGATAGTCGACTGCAGGCTTATTCCTCGCGCCAGAACTATTGATTAATTTCTTGTACTTTGGGGGGGGCCATATAGGAAGGGTTAGGCGTCGTCTTGCCCACTGGCGACATTCGCTGCGAGTGACTAGCCAAACTCTCGGTCTGACTCAAATGGGTTGATGCTGTAGCCATTCTCGTGGCACTCGATGATTCTGATGTGGCTTGATTCAATACGAATGGCAATGAACGCCTGTGGCTCAAGTTGATTCGCAAGTGCATCTTCAACTGAAACGCCTAGTTGCGCCATAGATGGTGGTGCTTGTAGGTCGCCTGCGTTGACTTCAATCTCTAAGACGCAGAGACCAAACCTTCTTGCAACGGAGCGCGTGGGCGTGACGAACAATCCTGCGACGTTGTCTTGTGGCCCGTGAATCTTACGCGCGTATGGAATGTGGCAGTCGATCCCGTGCTTGACGAATTCACTAGCGATCTCTGGCGTTGTACCGTGGTAGACGAGCATTCTTCGACGCCTAACGCAAAATTGAGCGGCACGCGCTTGCGCGTCCGGCGGAACGAAGTGGAGCGAACTCGAATGTTTTGGTAAGACTCACAGTGACATCCATAGTAAGAGATGTTTACCCGCTTCAACACTCTTTTTCGCGTGGTCATTAAGCATACCAATACATGGCTCGACATCCGCAACCGACCACCTATCAATAGCCAAATCTTCTTGAGTAACCCAACGCTCTGCAACTGCCCTGAACTCAGAAATAGGTAAAGCCGCTAATGTGTCCCGAAACGTGATCGGCAGGAGGAACAACCAAGGGCCATCTTCATTCGATGCAACAAGGCATTCCTCGCCTTCTAGGGCCTCCGCCTCGGCTGTTGAGCCAAGCACGGTCAGCAGTGCCGCGAGTTTAAAATTGTCTAATCCTTTTAGTTCGAGACTCGACCAGTCTTTCCGCTGAGGGTATTGATCGAAGATAGTGGAAGCCTCGTCCTTTGATGCAATGAGAATGTCGGTGAGCATATTTTTTGAGTCTTAACGTTGATTTGAAAGGCGCGTACGCTGCTTTGGAATTTTACAAGAAGCGCTCGATCGCGCGTCATTTTCGAAAACCATGTTAAGTTTTCTTCTTTTCGATAGCAACATCATCTTCGATTTCGAATTCACGTAGTTGGTAATCTGCTGAGCTCGGACTTCTGACAACATCTTTCCGTCGCAATTCGCTTGCTCCGTGACGAATAAAATTCAATCTAACTTCTTCGAGCGACAAGTTGTTGAGTGGATCTTCGGGTGGTATGGCATCATCAGAACCGTCGTCTCCCCAATAACATATTTCACATATTTCGCATCTATCTATACCTTGGAAAACAGCGAAGCCGCAGCAAGGGCACTCATATAGATTCGAAATTTCTGAACGTCGACGGTTTAACATGGAACTTAACGTGATTTAATTTTCATTTTGCAATAATAACCGTCGAAAGAAAAATAACAAGCTCGTTCTACATATCTTGAAACGCTGATGAACATTAGCTATTTTTAGTTAAACTGATTAAATGCACAGTATAACCAAATGGACAAAAACATCGCTTTTGTAAAACCTCGTTTACTTGACCAAGTGCGTGAAACACACCCAACGCCTGCTTGGTAACAACGCAATGCCAGATCACGTTTTGTATGTTGACGGACGAGGTCGTTGTAACTGGACGATTTTGCTGATGTCCCATATGACTCAAGGATTTAAAACATTCTTTGGCGTGCCATTAGCAAAGTCGACGATATTTTGAAATGCAGCGCGGAAGTAAATCTCGTAGCTGTCTTGCTCTACATAACCCAGATGCGGCGTGGCGAGGACGTTTTCCATTTGTAATAGAGGATGCTTGGCGGGTACCGGTTCTGTCTCAAACACATCAATGGCGGCAAACCCTGGACGACCTAGTGGTAAAGCCGCCTCTAGCGCACCGCTGGCGACCAGTTCTGCGCGGCTGGTATTGACGAACAGGGCGTCCGGTTTCATCAATGCCAGGTCGGCGGGGGTGACGATGCCGCGGGTAGCATCGTTTAAGCGCAGGTGCAGGCTGAGCACATCGCATTCGGCAAAAAAAGCTTCTTTAGACATGGCAGTCTGATAACCATCTTGTTGTGCCTTAAGGCGACTTGGCTCGCGCCCCCAGACCATGACTTGCATGCCAAACGCTTTGCCAAAACCGGCAATCATTTTGCCAATTTTGCCGTAGCCCCAAATCCCCAGCGTGCGGTTTTTTAATACCCGTCCTAGGCGGTTGCGGGTCGGGTCGATGGAGGCGGTTTGCCATAGACTGTGCTGCAAATTATTGGCGTAGTGCGGGATCTGACGTGAGGCTGCCATGATCAAGGCCCAGGTCAATTCGGCAGGCGCAGTCGGGTCGCCTATGCCCTCGACAATCTTGATCCCTCGCTCTGTAGCTGCGGCAATGTCGATATGTCCTGCGACTTTGCCGGTTTGTGAAATCAGCTTCAGGTTCGGTAATTTTGCCAGCAACGCTTTGGATAAAACGGTACGTTCACGTATCAATACCAGCGCATCAAACGGTGCCAGCCGGATGGCTAACTGACCGACACCCACCGCGCTGCTATTGAAGATTTTGACCTCGTGGCCTTGTAGTAAATCAAAGCAAGATAAGTGGCGAACGGCGTCTTGATAATCATCGAGGATGGCGATTTTCATACTGATTTTTTCCTAAAATTATGACGCCAATTGGAGAGTTGCTTTCTCAATTAAACATCATAAAAATTATTTAAATAATAACGTTTCTGAAGCAAATTAGCGATTGGCGAGTGGCGAGTGTACAATACCAGCCCACGTAGCTTTTTGATTCTTGCGCCTGCCGCATCGTGCAGTGTGTAAGTCTGAATGCAATATTACATTGTTGCTTTCGTAAGAGTTTGTTTGGTGAGCATTTAAAAACAAAAGCGC
The DNA here is from genome assembly GCF_040544445.1 of Undibacterium sp. GrIS 1.8. Classification (NCBI taxonomy): domain Bacteria; kingdom Pseudomonadati; phylum Pseudomonadota; class Betaproteobacteria; order Burkholderiales; family Oxalobacteraceae; genus Undibacterium; species Undibacterium sp. GrIS 1.8. The sequence continues at coordinate 3,238 of NZ_JBEONQ010000028.1, forward strand.
ACCAGACTGATTTTTTATCCGACAGAACCGCCGTCATCGTGCCTGTCCGCGTTGTGCTTGAGCTGACTTATGTCTTTAGTCAAAGTTCGCACCGCCGGCATCCCCTAACGACGATCCTGCCGTGCCGCTACACAGATTTCTATTAAATGGCATTGGAGGTAGTATCGTGAATCAACCTATCATGGGCGGCGTGGCAGCAATCAACGCACCCGCATACGTAAAGCAACAAAAATTAATCAACTGGGTCGCCGACATGGCGGCACTGACAAAACCGGACAGCATCTACTGGTGCGACGGTAGTACCGAAGAATACGACCGTCTCTGCGCCCAGATGGTCGCTGGCGGTACCATGAAAAAACTCAATGAAGCCAAGCGCCCTAACAGCTATCTGGCTTGCTCTGACCCTACCGACGTGGCCCGGGTAGAAGACCGCACTTACATTTGCAGCGCCAATGAGGTCGATGCAGGTCCGACCAACAATTGGATGGCGCCAGATCAAATGCGTGCAACTTTAAATCCTTTGTTTGATGGTTGTATGCGTGGCCGCACCATGTATGTGGTGCCGTTTTCGATGGGCCCGCTGGGTTCTCCTATTGCGCATATCGGTGTGGAATTATCGGATTCGCCTTATGTTGCAGTCAACATGCGCATCATGACGCGTATGGGCAAAGCCGTGTATGACGTACTAGGTACTGATGGCGATTTTGTCCCGTGTATGCATACTGTTGGCGCACCTTTGGCCAAAGGTCAGCAAGATGTTGCATGGCCGTGTAACGCGACAAAATACATCGTGCATTATCCAGAGACGCGTGAAATCTGGTCATACGGTTCTGGCTACGGTGGCAATGCACTGCTGGGCAAAAAATGCTTCGCTTTACGTATCGCGTCCACCATGGGTCGTGATCAGGGCTGGCTGGCAGAACATATGCTGATCCTTGGTGTGGAATCGCCAGAGGGCAAAAAGCATTACGTTGCAGCGGCTTTCCCGTCTGCTTGCGGTAAAACTAATTTCTCCATGCTGATTCCGCCAGCCAGTTTCGGCGGCTGGAAAGTCACAACCATCGGTGATGACATTGCCTGGATCAAGCCGGGTAAAGATGGTCGTTTATACGCGATCAATCCTGAGGCGGGTTATTTTGGCGTGGCACCTGGTACCAACGATAAAACCAACTTTAATTGCATGGCCTCAGTACGCGGCGATACGATTTTCACTAACGTCGGTTTAACAGATGATGGTGATGTTTGGTGGGAAGGCATGACCAAAGAAGCGCCAGCCCATTTGATCGACTGGCAAGGTAAAGACTGGACACCTGCCATCGCTAAAGAAACAGGTCGTAAAGCAGCACATCCAAATTCTCGTTTCACAGTTGCGGCAACACAAAATCCGGTGCTGGATGCAGCATGGGACGATCCTGCTGGCGTACCGATTTCTGCCTTCATTTTTGGTGGTCGTCGTTCTACTACCGTACCGCTGGTAACCGAAGCCCGCGACTGGGTCGAAGGCGTGTATATGGCAGCGACGATGGGATCAGAAACCACGGCAGCAGCTGTCGGCCAGCAAGGGATTGTGCGCCGTGACCCATTTGCGATGTTGCCTTTTATGGGTTATCACATGAGTGATTACTTCCAACACTGGTTAGAAATCGGCAAAAAAATTGCCGCTTCCGGCGCGCAACAACCAAAAATTTATTGCGTCAACTGGTTCCGTACCGATGCCGACGGTAAATTTGTCTGGCCCGGTTTTGGCGACAATATGCGTGTTCTGTCGTGGATGCTAGGTCGTATCGACGGTACTGCTAAAGGCGTAGAAAACATCTTCGGCGTGACTCCAGAATTTAGCGATCTGACTTGGGATGGCCTAGATTTTACACAAGAACAATTCAACACCATTACCTCGATCGACAAAGACGCCTGGATCGCAGAACTGGCTTTGCATGCAGAATTGTTTGATAAGTTGAAATATCACTTGCCAACAGAACTGCAAGCAACCAAAGCTGCGCTGGAAAAACGCTTGGCAGCATAGGTTTCACGCTAAAGTTTCAGGTTTGAGTTGTAATAAAAAAGCGCGGCCGAGGTCGCGCTTTTTTGTATTCTGTTTTTAGGAAAAAGGGGGTATAAATCAGACTCAAGTATAAATACGTAAATAAATATTCGTACTTAATTGCAAATGCGTAAAAATTAATACTTAAAGCATTCATTTTTGGAGTTGTATGCACATATTCAAGACTGTGCTCGCCATGATCATGACATGCATGCTTCAGCTGCCAGCCACTTCTTCCGCTGCTGAAGAGATTCGGTTTGCCATTTCTATCCCAGACGTTAACCGCCCCAGCACAACGATTGCGCAAAAAATCTTGCAATATGCCTATGCACGGCTAGGTATTAAATTGGATTTTATTGCCACCCCTGGCGTACGTGCACAGGCGATGTGGAGCTCGGGGCAACTGGACGGGATCGCAGCGCGGGTTATTGATGGCGGCCTGCCAGATTCGATCAAGATCTCGGTTCCAATTGTGCTGGAAGAATCCGTGGTCTACGCCATCGATAAAAAATTTGTTGTGAATGGTTATGACAGCCTTAATCCGTATCTGATTGGTTATATCAGCGGCTTCCCTTATCTTGAGGAACGTCTGAAAAACGCGCCCAGAAAGGAGCATGCGCCCAATCTGGAATCTCTTTTCCGAAAACTAGAAGCAGGGCGTACCGAGATTGCGGTTGAATCACGCTTCTCATCGTGCTTGACGCACAAGCTTGGCTTTCACAATATTACGATGCTGGAGCCATCGTTGGAGAAGGTCTATGGCTATCATGTCCTGCACATCAAACATAAACAAATCGCGCCTGCGCTTGAGTTAGTGTTAAAAAATATGGAGAAAGATGGCGTCATCAAAAATATTCAGGACGAAATTATGCGGGATTATATGGCGCAATGTTCATAGCCTACAGACGCAAAATGACAAAAGCCGCAAGCAGATGCTTGCGGCTTTATAATTTTCAACTTAATCAAGCAAGCTTAATTACTTAGCTTCCGGGCCAGCTGATTGACTACCGGCTTAATCATATAAGCAACCGGGAAGGCGATAGACCAAGTAATCAGCCACGCTTCCATCCAGGCACTCAAAAAACTACTATCTACACCCAACCAAACCACGCGCATTACTGCAGTCACAACTAAGGTAATAATCCCGCTGCTAATCATCGTCGGCAGCATCGATGCCAGACTCTTAGAACCAACAACAGCAGGCTGTTGGTTTTTGCTATTTTTGCCGTGTTGCAGCAATCTGTTGCTGATATGCATCAAAACTAAGGCTATTTATTAGCTACGACCAGCCATTGCGCGCAGTTCTGCTGCCAGGTTTGGCGAACTGGAATCAAAGTCACTAGCGATACGGTGTATCGTCATAACGTTGCGCAGATTGCGTTTTGCGGTTTTTTCTTCACGTGTCAGCTTTGGCTTCAAAACCAGCAATGCTGCGCGCAACATGCCTACCAGCATAGGTTTGAAGACGATTGCCATCGTTGCCAAAATGCCTAAACCCAACAATGGGCGAGCTGCACCAACAACGGTTGAAATTGCCATTTGTGCTACTGGGATGGCGCTGGTAACTGGGAAAGCGATATCAAGGAAAGCCATTTTATTCTCCACATTTCTGTCTATATTTGCGATGATAGAACTATATTGCAGTGCAATATATAAATCTAATTATCATTTCTCATATCTACTATGGTATTTGTGAATAATTGTAGAAATGATAGGATATTTAGGCTGGTGCTTTCTGAAGCGTTTTTGCTCAGTTTTGCGTAGTGTTCTCTTAAACTGAACTGGCTTTTACCTGCAACATTCACACTCATAGGCGGCTTTGATGAACTTTCTAACTCTCGACCTCAATCTGCTGCGGGTATTTGATGCTGTCATGGTGGAGCAAAACCTGACTCGCGCTGCGGATAAGCTGGCGATGACGCAACCTGCGGTCTCTAATGCCTTAAAGCGTTTGCGCTTTTCGCTGGGCGATGAGTTACTAATCCGCACGACATATGGTGTAAAACCAACCCCGCGCGCCGAGACTTTGTGGCCAGCGATACGCCAGGCCTTGTCGAACCTGGAGGCGGCGATTGCGCCCACCCATTTTGACGTATTCAAGGCGCAAGTGACCTTCCGCATGGCGATGGCGGATGCGACGGCAGCGCTCTGGATGCCAAATCTGGTGCGCTTTATTGAGCGTGACGCCCCTGGCATCAACGCCCGTATGGTACCGCTGACCACGCGTGAGCCAAGACCTTTGCTGATCCGCGGTGATATTGATATTGCGGTTGGCTTTTTCCCCGGCGTGGTGGCACAGATGATAGCCGGGCAAGGCGCTGCCGGCAGCCCGATACGGCATGAGCGTCTGTATTCTGGCCACTATGTTTGCGTGATGCGCAAAGGACACCCGATGGCGTCGGAAGAATTGACCTTAGAAAAATACTGTAAATGCAATCATTTGCTGGTCAGTTTTTCGGGCAGAGCGCATGGCCTTGTCGATGAAAGTCTGGCTCAGATGGGTTTGGAGCGCCGTATTTTGCTGACGGTAAATCAGTTCTTTACCGGTGGCAAAGTGGTCGCCAATTCTGATTTGCTGACGGTGCTACCACGCCATCTGATTGAATCTACCGGCATGACCGATGCACTGATATGGAAAGAATTACCGTTTGAAATGCCAGAAGTCCACATCGATATGCTCTGGCATGAGAGAGACGCACGCAATCCGGCGCACAAATGGCTGCGCGATAATCTGATCACGATGACCAACGATGCCTTGTTGCCGGAATTAATTCACGAGAAGCATTTTGATGGTTATTGACGGGCTTTGTTGGGCTTTTCTTCTATGCCATCGCCACTTCCAAACCAAGTATGTGGCATAAGCACCGCCGCTGGATTCCGGCTAAAAACACACCGGAATGACGTCCGGTTTTTTTAAGCTTCAATCTAAATATAACGACTGATTAAATATACTCTCCCAATGTATATATTAGTTGTCCAAGTAATATAAGGACAATATGGCATTTTTAATGAAAATGATGGGGAGTATATTTAGAACGGTCGCAATTAGGCCTTACTGAAAACGAATCTGCTTACGCAAACGCCTCACTACAATTTGCCTTGCAGTAACGTTTTTGCCTCAAATCTAGGCGCTGAACTAAGTACAGATCTAAGCACTAATCTAAGCGCTGAAGCACTCATTAAAACCTCTGTTTTAACCACAAACCGGGATACTTTTCAGTTGCGTACGGCACTAAATCTTGTTAGCCTGAAATCTTACTTTGCCAAGACTAAACGAGACCTAGCCGGCGTTTAAGTTTCTTCGTCGACCAGAGCAAAAGACCAAAACAGACAACGCAGGTGTTTAAGGAAATAAGCAAAGTCAGCACATGATGATAGGGAGAAAATTCAACATTTGCCTGCGGATATTTTTCAGCTGCCTACTCAGCTATCTCTTGCTAGCCGGCATGCTCAATCACGCTGCCGCTGCCACTCTGCAATTAGATTCTGCCACCACGCAACGTTCGCTCAATTCTGAGTTTGAGGTTTTTGAGGATAAAAGCGCGCGACTGTCTATCCACGACGTTCAGCAAGCGACCATCGCCGGCAAGTTTAAGCCGTTGGCGGGCAATTTGAATGCCGCTTACACGCGCTCAGCCTACTGGCTACGTTTTAGCCTACAAAGAAGTGATATTCGTAGCCCACAAGACTGGTGGTTAGAAATGACACCCGTCATGCTGGACGATATTCGTCTGTACGAAACCACTAGCGACGGTCAACTGATTGAGCATCAAGCTGGTGATCGTCACCCTTTTTCTGCGCAAGAAATGCAGCACCGTTATCCGGTATTCCGTCTTCATTTGTCGGACACCGCGCCACAAGTGTTTTATGTGCGGATAGAAAGCACTAGTTCGCTTTTTTTCCGCGCTAAATTATGGACGCCACAGGCGTTTGCGGAAGCCTCCAACTTATTGTCTAGCCTAATGGGTTTGTTTTACGGTTTGCTGTTTGCCATGATTGCGTACAACCTGGTGCTGATGATGTCGTTCCGCGACAAAGCCATGCTGTATTACTTATTGCTATCGTTTAGTATTTTATTGGCTGGCATGAGCGTGAACGGCCATATAGGTCTGTATTTTGCGCGTGACTGGCCTTGGCTGGTGGATATTTTGCCCGGGCTGACAGTGTGCTTCATCATCTTGTGGGACTCACTGTTTATCAGCCACTTTTTGCATCTGCCTAAAAAGATGCCCAAAGTGTCCTGGGTATTCCGCGGGATTCAAGTGTTTGCGATAGCGACGGCGGTGATTGTTCTGGCTGGCTACAACCATGTAGTTGCACCGCTGGTGCAACTGGTTGGCTTTACTCAGGTATTTTTGATTTTGCCGGTCTGCTTGGTGAGTGCACTGCGTGGTTATCGGCCGGGCTGGATTGTACTGATCGCTTCCGCCGCCTGGGTGGCCGGAGCGATGATGACGTCGCTCCGGAATCTGGGGGTAATCGAATCAAGCTGGCTATCTGATTTTGGCTTTCAGATCGGGTCTGCGCTGGAAGTAATTTTGCTCGCCGTGGCACAAACTAATCGTATCAATATTATTAAACAAGAACGCGCGCTAGCGCAAAAACAACTGCTGGTAATGGCGCAACGTGCAGAGCAAGAATTAGAAATCAAGGTTCAGCAACGGACGACAGAATTAGCCGATGCCGTGGCGCGCTTGCAAAAACTCGACCAAGAGAAAAATGATTTTCTGGGGATCGCTGCCCATGATTTAAAAAATCCGCTCACCTCAGTGATCGGGATGAGCGACCTGTTACGCAGGCTAGATCAGCAGATGCCGGTCGCCCAAAAACACGATTATTTACAACGCATTAGCAATAGCGGGCAACGCATGATGCACATCATCACTAACCTGCTGGATGTCAATGCTTTAGAAACCGGGCACTCGCGTTTTAACTTGCAGGCGGTGGATCTGGCGCAGGTTTTAACTGAGGTCACACAGCGATATCAAGACAGCCTGCAAGCTAAAGATTTGCAGTTAGTGCTGTCTGTCGAGCAGCCAGTATTAGTCAAAGCGGACGCCGATGCGGTGAGCCAGATTATGGATAATTTATTGTCCAACGCGATTAAATATTCTCCTTTAAGCAAACAGATCTGGATACATATTTCGTCAGAGAATGGCGCTGGTCGCTTCATGATTAAAGACGAAGGTCCAGGTTTATCGGTCGATGATCAGCAACATTTGTTTGAAAAATTCTCACGCTTATCCAGCAAGCCAACTGCGGGTGAACATTCTAGTGGTTTAGGACTTTCTATCGTCAAAAAACTCAGCGTGGCGATGGGTGGTGACATCGATTGTCAAAGTGCGATCGGTGAGGGTTGCTGTTTTACGGTTCGATTACCACTTATAGTCTTCCGTGAACCGCAGACCACAGTAACCGTAAGCTGATAGATAAGAGTAAAAGCGAAGGCAACGAGGTAGCAATTCTGTAATTGCCAGATCGCTTACAATATTGAGTACTAAAAGCGGTACTCGTATAATACCGCCCCCACCCTCAGCTCATTTTATTTCGACACTATTCCCATGTTTACTGGCATCGTACAAGGCATCGCCCGCATTGCATCCATCACCGACAAACCCGGTCTGCGCACCTTTACACTGGATTTTCCGGATGGTTTTTGTGAAGGCTTAGAAATCGGCGCCAGCGTCGCTGTTGACGGTGTTTGCCTGACTGTCACCAGCTTGCACGACCAACACCGCGCCGAGTTTGATGTGATGCAGCAAAGTCTGGCGATCACCACACTTGGTGAGTACGCGCAAGATGGACGCATCAATGTAGAACGAGCCGCCAAAGATGGTGCAGAAATTGGCGGACATCCCCTCTCTGGGCATATTGATTTTAAAGCCACCATCGCCCAAATCCGCGAGCTGGAAAATAACTACGTCATCCGCATCGCGGTACCGCAAGAATGGCTGCGCTACATCTTCGCCAAAGGCTATATCGCCATCAACGGCGCCAGCCTGACGGTAGCAGAAGTGAACCGGCAAGAGGGCTGGTTTGAAGTCTGGTTAATCCCGGAAACCTTGCGCATGACCGTCTTCGCCGAAAAGAAAACCGGCGCAACGCTCAACATAGAAATCGAAAGAGCAACCCAAGTGGTGGTCGATACGGTACGCAATATGCTGGCAGAAACCTTGGGGCCATTATTACCAGCGCTGGAAGCTTTACTCAAACAACAGGGCGTTGTGGTGGAGGATTTGGTCAAGCCTGCGAATACTCAAAAATAAATCGCTGGAAGAAATTTTAAAAACATCGTCCAATCATTCTGCGGCTTCCAGAGCATTTTTAGCCTGGAAGCCGCAGAATGATTGGACGTTCTATTTGGGAATTTCTAAAAAATTTCTTTTTAATGAGCGAGTCTATTGCTATTGATAAAGCACAAGTCCACGCGTGTCATTCTTGCCTGCGCAGGAGTGAAAAAAAATAGCTTTACTCTCAATGCCATATTTCTAGGCTACGGTTTTTAGAAGTTCTCATTTAGAAATTTCGATATCAGCTTTATATATTTAATAGCAACTTAATCCGCTTCACCCTCCCAATATTCCATCGTCGCACCTTTGTTGTACGACTCGCCAGTGAGGCGCACGCCGACGCGATTGGTGTCTGGATATACAATCACATCATGCGGACTGCGGTCACCAATCAGTAAATACCGACAGACCGACTCGGTATGATTAAAAATGCTGTGGCCTTGCTTTTGCCCTGCTGGAAAAACCACGTAACTGCCCGCCGACATGACATAGGTTTTATCACCCAAACGTAAAGTCAGGCTACCTTCCAACATCATTAATTGTTCTTCTTCCAGATGATGATAATGATGAGGGCAAGCTTGTTTGCCCGGTGCTAGTTCTTCTATACAAACACCAATCCGCTGGCAGCCACCATGCTCTGCAAGCTGCTGATATCGGGTGCCAAAACGACTACCGTGTGAGTACTCATCCCACACCACATCTTTGATCAAAAACGGCTCGGTAACACCGTCTACATTGATTGCCTTGGCTTTGGTCGGATTCATTTTATTAACCTGTTCTTTTAAGATACGTTTTGCGTCAGTGCTATTGATTACAAATTAAAAATAGTGACAGGTCAAGCAAAGCGAAATAATTGCTACTACCATCAGCGTATTCGTAAGCTCATTCCTTAGCTCATTAGTCACCTTGTTGCCTGGCATAGTGCTTGCTGCCAGTTTGCTCAATATCGTCGTTGCCATTAAACAGTGCAACTCAAACGATGTCCAAATACCGATACAGAAATTCGCCCTTTTACTTAATCAGGAGAAGCACATGGACCGCAACGACGTTACTAAAAAAATCATTTCTGCCAAAGTCAAAAACAAAATGACCTGGGCTGATATCGCTAGCAAAATCGGTTGCAGCAAAGAATGGACAACCGCTGCCATGCTTGGGCAAATGACGCTCAATCTAACGCAAGCAACTGTCGCCAAAGATCTATTTGACCTGACCGATGAAGAAACTGCATGGCTGCAAATTGTTCCATATAAAGGCTCACTACCAACGCTAGTTCCAACCGATCCACTAATCTACCGCTGGTACGAAATTGTCAGCGTCTATGGCACGACGATTAAAGAATTAATTCATGAAGAATTCGGCGACGGCATCATGAGCGCGATCGATTTTTCAATGGACATCCAGCGTGAGGCCGATCCTAAAGGCGATCGGGTGAACGTGGTTTTGAGTGGTAAATTTTTACCGTACAAATCTTATTAAGATTAGTTAAAAACTAAAATTCTTAAAATTAAACGTCCAATGATTCTGCGGCTTACAGACCCATATCATGCCAGAAGCCGCAGAATGATTGGACACTCTGATTGATAATTTAGCCATAGTACTCAAACGGGATAAGAATTTTAATTATGAACTTCAAGTTGTTTGGTAAGAGCATAACGAGCGCCGCCGGGTGGAAAATCCGTAAGCTGACTGAAAATTACATATCCGAGTTTCTCGTAAAACGGTAAAGCCTGAAAGCTAAGTGTTTCGAGAAACACACGCGGGCATCCACGGCGGATCGCTTCGTCTTCTACCTCTTGCATGAGTTTCGTCCCAAGACCAAGACCGCGCAGATCATCAGAAACCCATACCGCTTGCACTTGCATCCAACCAAGATAGGTGGCAGCAACGACGCCTCCCTCAATGCTTCCATCTTCACTACGCACACTGATAAAGAGATAATTTGGCGTCTCTCCATTGGCTTTCGATGCGTTATAAGCGGTAAGTCCTTTGATGACTAAACCCATCTCAGCTGGTTTGGGTTCGGATTCAATGGTTATCTGGTAATTCTGTGGCATCGAAGCTCCTTATTTGTAATTTGAACTGCTTGTGATCGACATAATGAACAAAAGCGAATAATGTAAAAGTAAGGCCAGATAAAAATTAGTCGCTAAACCTAGCTTGCTGTTTAAAATTCACCCCAAGAAGGCAATTTGTACTTACGTTTACCATAGGCGTAATACCCACTCATGACCAAGCCAAAAAATAAACCTGCGCAAGCAGCTACGAGTAATGCCTTTGTGGGCGACATTGTTCGGTGTGACCAAATAAGCACCCACATAAAGAATCCCCAAGTCGCCGCGAAAAATGTTCCCATGAGTATCGTGTTAACAAAAAAATTAGCAAAATGTGGTGGGCGCAGGTCGAGTCCTAAACTCCAGAGCATCCGGAAAATCGGCGGAGCGTAGTTACTAGGCCACATGCCGGTAGATTTAAGGAGTTTTAATGCTGCTTTTCTTTTTGGATTGACGCTCATTACTTATTCCTAAAGCCGGATTAAACATAGCAAAAATTTGAATCATCCTGCCATATAAAAATTGACTAAGCAATATCGTATAAAAGTCTCTTTTACTGCATTGATGCTACTTCCTATCGATTATTGAATGACAAAAAAAATGGACTGATTTCTCAGTCCATTTTCTAGCCATTTACAGTTAACAAATGATTAGCCCAAGGCTAGTTAATTTTTAAAATAAGTTTTTAAGCTAAGCCTTCTGCTTTTAGCGCTGCATGAACTGCTGGGCGGCTGGCAACGCGACCGCGCAGGGCGGCGATATTCTCTAAGTGCGAAATATCCAGTTTAACGAACTTAGCCCAGTTCGTGACGGTAAATAAATAGCCATCGGCGACGCTAAATTGATCACCCAGCAAAAACTGTTTTCCTGCCAGCTGATCATCGACCCATTTCAGGTTAGTTAAGATGCGTGCTCTTGATGCGGCTTTCACTTCTTCAGCAGCGTCCGGGTTAAACAATGGTGCAAAATTTTTGTGTACTTCGGATGTGATAAAGCTTAGCCATGATTGCATCTGATAGCGCGGTAAGCTGCCATTGGCGGGTGCTAAATTTTTTTCAGGTGCGAGATCGGCGATGTATTGGACGATTGCGGCGCCCTCTGTCAGACGTGTGCCGTCATCCAATTCTAGCAAGGGCACGTAGCCCAGAGGATTGATGGTGTAGTAGTCGGTGCCATCTTTTAGCTTGTGCGTTTTAGTGCTGGCAAATACGGGCTCGAAGTCGATTTCTGCTTCGCGCAAGGCGATGTGAGCAGACAGAGAGCAGGTACCGGGAGAATAATATAGTTTCATGTTTTTCCTATCAAAATTGGGCTGATATTTTTGCTGAAACAAGAGGTAGTGAATGGTGATGGTGGTGACGGCGACGACGCTGAACTAAAAAAGTCATAGGCTGCTTTTCCGTTGCTCTTGTGTTACCCGTGACCGCACGACATTGAGTTTACTCATTTTTAAATGAATTTACTTGCCATCTAAGATGGCTGACACGCTATTTTGAGCAAAGCAAATACAACACTGCCGGAATAAGCCGGCAGTGTTAATCACATAAATGCAAAAATTAAATAGTCGCGAAAATCCTGGCGAACTTAGGTTTAGCGTATCGGTAAGCTAGTCGTATTTTTGACTTCTTCCATCACAGCATAGGTGTGGGTTTCGCGCACACCGTTTAATTGCAGCAGGGATTTACCTAAAAAATCGCGATAGGCGTTCATGTCTTTGACACGGGCTTTGACCAGATAATCAAAACCGCCTGCGACCATGTGGCATTCCAATACTTCCGGAATTGCTTGTACACCGCGTTTAAAGGCGTCAAACACATCGGGTGTGGTTCTATCCAGCACGACTTCAATGAAGACCAGCAGGGCAACATCAAGCAAATGCGGATTGAGTTGTGCTGTGTATCCCAGGATGTAGCCGGACTCTTGTAACTTGCGTACGCGTTCCAGACAAGCGGCGGGGGAGAGGTTGACTCTCGTCGCTAACTCTACATTACTGATACGGCCATCGTTTTGTAATTCGGCCAGAATTCTTTTACTGATTTTGTCGAGCATAAGAAGTCAAAGTGAAGTTAATAAAATTCGGTGTAATTTTCTCACAAAATAGAAAATTCCGATATAGATGCATATTTCCAGAATTAATCATCTGGCTTCATCTATACAATCAAATCAAATTCGCTTTACACCTCTTCCAATGCAAATCTGATAAAAACTATATGAACCCGACGCCTTTTTCCATGCCTTTTCTTCAACTTCAAGCCGAAATTGTCCCTCAACAAACCGCTTTAAGAACAGCGATTACAGAAGTATATCGTCGTGATGAAGCTGACGCTGTGCAATGGCTGCTCGCCAATATTAATCCACATTCTGGTTCGGAGCAGACTGTACATCAATTAGCCCATCAATTGGTGAGTTCTGTGCGTCAGCAGCGTACCCGGGCATCTGGTGTTGATGCGCTGATGCATGAGTTCTCTTTATCGTCGGAAGAAGGTGTCGCTTTAATGTGTCTGGCCGAGGCCTTGCTGCGCATTCCAGATCACCAGACCGCAGATCGCCTGATCGCTGACAAAATCAGTAAAGGTGACTGGGCAAAACATCTGGGCGAGTCACCATCACTATTTGTCAATGCGGCGACCTGGGGCTTGCTGGTAACGGGTAAATTAGTGTCGACCAACAGCGAACAAGGTTTAGGTTCTGCTTTAACCCGATTGATTGCCAAAGGTGGTGAGCCACTGATACGCAAAGGTGTTGATCTGGCGATGCGTATGTTGGGTAACCAGTTTGTGACTGGACAAACGATACAAGAGGCGATTAAGAATAGTCAGGATAATGAAAAGCGCGGATATCGTTATTCCTACGATATGTTAGGTGAAGCAGCGCTGACTGCGCATGACGCTGCATATTATTTAAAGTCGTATGAGACAGCAATCCACGCCATAGGCAAAGCATCTAACGGACGTGGTATCAAAGATGGCCCGGGTATTTCAGTCAAATTATCGGCATTGCATCCACGCTATTCGCGTGCGCAAAAAACCCGCACGATGACTGAATTGCTGCCAATTCTAAAAAATCTCCTGGTACTGGCAAAGCAATACAACATAGGTTTGAATATTGATGCAGAAGAGACCGATCGCTTAGAACTGTCTTTAGATTTGATGGAAGCATTGGCATTTGATCCTGACCTGGCAGGTTTTGACGGTTTGGGTTTTGTAGTACAAGCCTATCAAAAACGCTGCCCGTTTGTAATCGATTATCTGATTGATCTGGCGCGTCGCAGTGGCCGCAAGTTTATGGTTCGTCTGGTCAAAGGTGCGTATTGGGACGCAGAAATCAAGCGTGCGCAAGTCGATGGTATGAGCGGCTTTCCGGTCTATACACGCAAGGTATATACCGATGTCTCTTATCTGTTTTGCGCACAAAAATTGTTGTTGGCGACCGATGTAATTTATCCGCAATTTGCGACGCATAATGCGCTGACCTTGTCGGCTATTTATACCTGGGCACAAAAAGCCAATATCACGGATTATGAGTTTCAATGTCTGCACGGTATGGGTGAAACTTTGTACGATCAAGTGGTCGGCAAAGATAAATTGAATAAACCTTGCCGCATCTATGCGCCAGTAGGTTCACATCAAACTTTGCTAGCTTATCTGGTGCGCCGTCTGTTGGAAAATGGCGCTAATTCTTCTTTCGTTAATCAGATTGTTGATGAAGCCGTATCGATTGAATCTTTGATTGCTGATCCAGTTCAGGTAGCGAAAGAACTCACAGGCACGCCACATCCGGGTATTGCTTTGCCTAAGGATTTATTTGGAACTGAGAGAAAAAATTCTGCTGGTCTGGATTTTAGTAACGAGATTGAGCTACAAAAAATCAGTCAGTATTTTGCAGAAATCAGCCAACAAGAATGGATTGCTCAACCTCTTTTACACGGACAAGTTTCTGCCACTTTGGCAAAATCAATTAATAATCCTGCGGATCACAGCGATATAGTAGGTAAGGTGATTGAAGCGAATCAGCAAGATGTGCAAACAGCCTTAGAGCAAGCGGAAGCCTATGCACTTGACTGGCAAACAGTAGCACCGTCAGAGCGCGCCGGCATATTGAAAAAAGCAGCCGATTTGTTAGAAGCACAAACTTTAGATTTTATGGCTCTGGCGATTCGTGAAGCAGGAAAATCTTTACCAAACGCCTTGGCTGAAGTGCGTGAAGCAGTGGATTTTTTACGTTACTACGCCGCGCAAGTTGAGTTTTTACCGAATACGCTAGCGCTTGGTCCCGTGGTTTGTATTAGTCCATGGAATTTTCCTCTCGCGATTTTTATCGGTGAAGTAAGTGCTGCTTTAGCCGTCGGTAATGTCGTCTTGGCCAAGCCTGCAGAACAAACACCAATCATCGCTTATCGTGCGATTCAGTTGTTGCATGAAGCTGGCGTGCCACGCGCTGCCCTACAATTTTTACCAGGCACCGGTGAAATCGTCGGCGCGCAACTGGTTGCTGATCACCGTGTCAAAGGTGTGATTTTTACCGGCTCTACTGAAGTCGCACAAATCATCAATCGTACTTTGACTCAGCGTGCGGTTACAGAAAATATCGATCTTCCTTTAATCGCAGAAACCGGCGGTCAAAATGCCATGATCGTTGATAGCAGCGCCTTGCCGGAACAGGTTGTGAATGATGTGTTGTCATCGGCTTTCGACAGCGCAGGTCAGCGTTGTTCTGCTTTACGCGTTTTATGCCTGCAAGAAGACATCGCTGACAAAACAATAGAGATGTTAAAAGGAGCCATGCAAGAATTACGCATAGGCAAACCCGATCAGCTGGCGATTGATATTGGTCCTGTGATTGATGCGGATGCGCAAAAAGCTTTACAGACGCATATTGATCAGATCAAACAAAAGGCGACTACCAGTTATTCATTAGCCTTAAGTGATTCTTGCAAAAACGGTACCTTTATTGCACCTACCGTGATTGAAATCAAATCACTCTCAGAGTTGACGAAAGAAGTCTTTGGTCCTGTCTTGCATATTTTGCGTTATCAGCGCGATCAGCTAGCAAGCATTATCGATAATATCAATGCGTCTGGTTTTGGTTTGACCTTGGGCATTCACTCCCGGATTGATGAAACCATTGATTTCATTACCAGTCGTGCTCACGTCGGCAATATTTATGTCAATCGCAACATCGTTGGCGCAGTTGTTGGAGTACAACCATTTGGTGGCGAGGGTAAATCTGGCACAGGTCCTAAAGCTGGCGGTCCTTTGTACTTAAAACGTCTGCAGAAAAATCCGTCTGGTAGTTTGGGCGGGCATACCGTGTATGAGCGCCAGTCGCCAGAAGCACTGGAAGCTTTGCTGGTGTGGGCAAAAACACATGGTCATGAAAAAATTGCCGAACTGGCAGATCGTTACGCTCACAACAGTCCTTACAAAATGACTTTGGTATTGCCAGGCCCGACTGGTGAACGGAATACTTTGTCATTTGCGCCACGCGGTAAAGTATTTTGTGCAGCAAGCACCGTTAATTGTCTGTTAAACCAAATCGCGGCTTTGCTCGCCACGGGTAATACGCCGGTCATGCCAGCACAGACAATTGCTTTATTGCCATCCGGTTTGCCTGCAGTCGTGCGTGATTTGATTAAACAGTCAGAGGCGGGTCAGGATGAGCTTCAGTTCGCTTTGGTTGAAGGTAACCAGTTGGCACACTACAAGTCTGTTTTTGCAGCTCTGGGCGGCGCTATCGTCTCTGTAATCGAGATGCATGAAGAGACCGAGGCACCTTTATGGCGGTTGGTGGCTGAACGTGTCTTGTGTGTGAATACCACGGCAGCGGGTGGCAATGCCAGTTTGATGACTTTGCAAAGCTAAGTAATTAAGTAAAAAGTAGATGTAAAAAAAGCGGCTAAAACACTTAGCCGCTTTTTTTTATTCTTTTTTTAGCTCATTTTTTTGTTTTTTCTAAATCTGTTGCTAATTCCTTAGAAGCTTCACTTATTTTTGCCATCATAGGTACTATCATTTTTTGCATGGCAGCCATCGTGTTTTGCATCATAACAGGCATTTTTTTAATGTAAGCCTGACCAGCATCTGATTTATAAAACGCAATAATTCCGTTGACGTCATCTTGCGTCAGGCTCTCGCTATAAATGTTGATGAACACTGGTTCCAACTTCTCCCATTTCATTTCTTCGGTTTGAATCGCTACGATTTTCATTCTAAATTTATCTAGTTGCTTTTGCTGCGCCTCTGTTGCTGGCTGACCTTTTAATGCCTCTTCCATAACATTTTTCATCATGCCGTCTAACTGCTGGGTCAAATTGTTCAGCATGGATGGAGTGTTGGTTAACACAAATAACTGCCGGATTGACTCTGCGCTAGGTTTGTTGTCTTGAGCAGAGGCTGGATTAATCGTAGCAAAAACAGTAAATAAAGAAACCAGCAGCAGAGATTTAAATTTAATCATTTTAAGTTCCAGGCAAATTGAAAGTGGGTTACTGCAAAAACGAGCTCGAATTTTACGGTTGGATTGTTTAATCAGCAATGTCTTTAAGCGAATTTTGATTTGACGTGCTTTCTTGGTTTACAACAATAAGTTTATATATATAAATAGTAGTAATAGTTAACGTTAGGTGTTTTCTGTGGATAACTAGGTTTTTATTTTCATAATCAATGCTTTACAGAAAAGATAAGCAGATTAAAAAGGCTTGTATTAAAACAGGACAGTTATTGGACAAGTTTTTTACTTGATTAACTAAAGTGATTTAGCCACATCCTGTTCACTGGATATCCCCTTAGTTATCCACAAAACTTATTAG
Source organism: Undibacterium sp. GrIS 1.8 (assembly GCF_040544445.1). Lineage (NCBI taxonomy): Bacteria > Pseudomonadati > Pseudomonadota > Betaproteobacteria > Burkholderiales > Oxalobacteraceae > Undibacterium > Undibacterium sp. GrIS 1.8. The sequence goes on from NZ_JBEONQ010000028.1 coordinate 20,428, forward strand.
GAATAAGTCTTATTTTTTTTGTTTATTAATTTATGTAGCAAGAGTTTTGGTTCTGCTTGGTATCAACAGCCGCAAAAGAGATTTCTAAAAACTTTGACCTGGAAATACATTACTAAGAGTAAAGCTTTTTAGAAATTTTTAAAATGTAGACGTCCAATCAGAGTGCGGCTTATAGCCCAATTTGCTTCTAACAATGCCATATCTATTGGACCCACAGTTTTTGGAATTTCCCCTTTAAAGTTGTATAAATATTGTTTCTATCTTCAAACGCATCACAGCATTAGCTGGTGCTCATCCTCTATAGATTGCCTTCCTAGGCATTGGTTTTAATCTATCGTGCCTTTAGCGGTGTTGAATTCAGCTTGTTTCGCCAAAAAATTCCGTATCGCTCTCATCTTTTATCTTTTTCTTATGCATTGATCAAAAGCAGAGAAAAGCTTAGTTCTTTACCCCTTTTTAGGGGAGAGCCTTTTCTTCATTTTTCAGGGAAAGAGGAAAGGGTTTGTTGTTTACATTAAGGTATATATATAAATAGTAGTAATAGTTAACGGGGCCGTTTTTTGTGGATAACTCTGTTTTTCTGAACAAAATCAATCTATTACAGAAAAGATAAATACCCTAATAAGCGGTGTACTTTACGAGAACAGTTTTGGGATAACAATTTGGTAGTTCGTAAAAGTAGTGCTTCTGCACAGACTGTCCTGTAGATATGCAGAGACTTATCCACAGCTAAAACTACCATTTGCGTATCAAAGCTGATCTGCTCTTTTTAAAATAGTCGGGGCGATGCGTTGTAGACTTGTTGCCAGTAATTTGAGGGCGGTTTTTTGATGTGCGGGCAGGTGGCGGCTGTAAACGGCCGTATATTCCAGATTAGCCTCGCCACCTCTGGCGCGTTTGAACTGGCTTGCACCGGAGCTGTAATGCAGTTTGAGTTTGCGTTCTTTGGCTTGCTGCAATAGCAAAGCCATTAAGCGTCGATACAATCCCAGCTCTTGCGGCAAGCTGGTGTCGTAGCCAATGAGTGGGGTAGTAATCCATCCGCTTTGGGTATTTTCGTAAAGACCTAAGACACCGACTAAACGATTTTGAAATCGTAAGCCATAAAGATCTAAAAATCGCATTTCTTGGCACAGTTCAAAAAAAGCTGGCGCAAAATCTGGGTTGAGTCTGGAGTGTTTTTCTATGAATAATTGTCGAAACAAACTGCGTAAATGAGGAAGATCGCTAGTTAGTATTTGTTCTGGCGTGATGATCTCAAGTTTTCCATCCGAAAATAACTTGGCATCTTGTCTGACATGATTGCGTTTCCACAGCGTTGCGAGTTGAGGATCGCAGGTGTAAATCATGCGCGCCGGGATTAAATCCCAAGACTGCGCTTGTAGACTGGAGGCCAGTTCTGGTGTGACCTCACTACAAATATTGCGCATCATTAATGGACGGTCTGGATATTCACCGATTAATTCTTCCGTCATTTGCGCAATATCTTGTGCTTGCCAATCAGGATATAGATTGGTGGACACCAAATGATTGCCGACAATCGCAGACTGATCTATGCCACTGGCGCTGATTAAGGCCGCGAGGGGACTAAAAATACAATTGATGCCTGTCTTTGCGATAGCCCGCAGTAGGCTTGGACTAGCAGGTAATTTCGCAGATAGTTGCCCACAGGCTTCTTCTCTGGCGTAGCGTAACCAAGTTGATCGCGGACTGCTGACATAGCTGCTGTGGTTGTTATTGCTGTTCTTGCTGCCACTCTCGCTAGGCATGAGTAAGCTGACGGGTTGCGTGCTACCGGCAATAGTGATGGCATTAATCTGGCAATCTGCGTTGCTTAACCAATGCGACCCGCCACGGGCTTTGGCATCGATTAGCCAGAGCGCATCAGCGCAAACGCGTGGCGGTAGGTTGGAAATCAATTTGCTGAAATTTAAATAGGCTGGTTGGTAGTTTGCGTTTTAGTGCTGTCATCTACCCAGTCAGACTTTTTGATACAGATGCATACCACCATAAATTGCGGATTTATCGCTTGCATACAAAGCCCGGTTATGTGCGCGGTCGGTATGCCAGGCGGAGATCAAATGCGCCGGCAACATCGCTTCTAATGGCGAGTCGGCGCCACCGGTACGGAACACCACTTTGGCATCTGGTGCGGCGGTGCGGGTGACTTCTTCCCATAACTCAGTTAATTGCCGCTGATCCATCCAATCCTGAGCATCCAGGAACAAATAAGCATCCATAGAATGATTCGCTTGTTTGCGTAAAAACTCGGTAAGGCTAATGTGATGAGGATGCACGCGGTCTATGTTTTGGCGCAAATCTTTGAAATACGCTTTTTGTAAATACATAGGTAAAGCGGCTTGTTTGCTGGTGTCGTGCCGGCGACCAAAAGCTTGCTGCGCAAAGCAGTTTTGCTCGATAGGGAAATCACATGCCAGATGGCGCATTCTTTCTTTAAACAATAAATGTAAGCCGTCTTTGGCATCATGTTTGAGCGCCGCAAACTGCGACGGCGGAATTCCTAGACTATACAAAGCAATCGGCTGTTTAGAGATAAAGCGGAATAAAGCGGTATCAAATATCGGCGCTAAGTAATGATCGAACAAGCTCTTTTGCTCAGCCTGATTGCGTGCAGTGAGGATTTTTTTCATATCGCCGCCCATGATGCGGACGAAAAAATGTGCAAAACCAATAAAGTCACCCAACAGGCCATATTGGTAAGCGTTGTCGCTAAAGTAGTGATAACGCGGTTTGCCTATCAGCTTGCCGGTGAGTGAACGGCTTTCCCAAAAATTGCTGGCGTCTTCTGACAAATGCGGCCGAATGTGGCGCTGATATCGTTTTAAATTATCACTCTGGTCGGCTTTGCCTAAAAAGGCCAGAACCGCATCGTAATCGGGTAAATGCTTGATGGCTTTTTTCTTCATGTCCAGCATCGCAAGATGCGCTGCGTTTAAATCAACCGCATGCACAGCGTTAGGGTTGGCTGCCAGATAGGCCAATGCGTTGCAGCCACCGGAGGAGATCGTCAAAATATTCGCGCCCGGCTTTAACTGCAATGCATCCAGGTCAGATTTTGGATCTTCCCAAATTTGGGCATACACCAGACGACTAAACCAATGCGCAAATAAGCGATCAGCAATCCCTTTACCGCCAGACGTCGTTGAGTTGATTACTGCCGCGTTGATGAGTGTCTTTGTGTTCATGCCAGCCCCAGATGATTGATGCGGTTTAATCTCTGTCTAACTTTAGAAACGCAAGGTGACAGGCTGGTGACCGTTTGATGAAGAATGTGTGAAATGTAGACAAAATGACGGCAGAGTGTTGTTTTGACAGCTCAATATCAAGGTGGCAGTCACAATAACCAAGTAGGGAATTAAATAATACTGGTAATGGGTATATTTGAGTTGTCCATATAAAGTCTGGACAATCGACCATTTTTACTAAAAATAATGGGGAGTATATTAAAACGATTGTTTTAATATTGATCAATCGACGCGTATTTAAGCAAGGGATTGCTTACTATTTTATTTGTGACCGAGCATCGACGTTTGCCGACGTTTGCGCAGTTGTACTATGCTTTTACCCAAGCGATATCGCCACCAGGCGTTTTTTACAAACTGGTATTCAGCATAGGAAATGACTCTTGGTCCCCATCGGGTTTTAGACACATCTTCACCCACAGACAAATTAAGCCGTTGGATATTTTTGTCCAATGACCAGCGAATAATTTCGACCAGTAAAGTAGTCATCACGCTATATCTGGCGTATGCCAAGTCATAACCTGAGTAATACAGATACAACTCCTCGCCCATTAAAAATCCCATGCGGATAGCGACGATTTTGCCGTCGATCTCCAAACAAAAAAGCTGCATTTTGTCTGCAAAAGGTGTTTTTAAAAGACTGGCGATCAATGCCTTATGCAGAGGATTAGAAAAATAATCTGGATGCTCTACCGTCAGTTGCGCGCTGGCTCTGCTGCAGTGCAAGTGATAAAAAGTCGGCAAATTTTCTGTCAGTGCCTGATGTCCTGTGACGACTTTTAATACCGGCTGAAGTTTGTCTCGCGCTAGTGAGTTATAGCAGTGGCGTATCGATTCTTTAATGTTGCGCTTCAACCCGCTGCGGAAACTATCCCAGTCTTTGCCCAGATCCAAGACGTAGTTGCTGATCTTGCGCTTATCTATTTGCCGCATGGCGCAGCGTTGAGTAAATAGCTGCTCACTGTTCTCATCACTGACAATCATTTGCTGTTCTGTGAATCCAGATAATTGCGGCCGATAAGGTGCGGCTAAGTGCTGAAAAACATCTTTTTCATAGCCAGGCAAAATTAAGGGTGTACGGATTTCTGTCAGATTGGGGTCTGCACCAAACGGCCTTACATAGCGATAGACAGAGAACGCTTTACGTCCTAGATAGCTGATTGCGTATGGCGCAACGGCGACCAGTTGATCTTTATCATAAAAGGCGATGATCGATAATTCGTCGCGACGAAAAACAGTTTGAACAGAAAAAATTTGCCACCAGCTGCGGTTCCAGTCATAAGTTTGAAACGGCAGCAAAAAGGGAACAAGTGCTTCTAATGCCCGCCACTCAACAGAGATGGCGTCGAATTCGCTGGCGGTACTTAAAACTTTTATGTGCATCTGATGGCTGGCTAAGTGGTGACAAGAACGACGGATAAATGAGCGTTTGGGTTTGTATATAGCCGCGTATCTGGCTGACTAAATATCTGAGGGTTATGGACGCTCTGCCAGTTTTTTTAAATTATTTAAGCCAGAGTCAAAATCGGGACCAACCATTTTGTCCATCAAAGAAGCGAAGAACTTCATCATTAGGTTGCCCTCGCTAGTGCCTTTCATAGTCCAGCTTACTTTGGTGGATACGACTTGATTACCTGAAGCACCCGCTGTCACTATTGGCTCGAATAAAAAGTGACCGGTCGATGGTTTGCCCATACCTTCAAAATGTAATTCATAGTCAATCTGCTGGTTAGGTATTACCTGTATAAATTTCATCCCGCCGTTACCCTGGCTTTTACTTTGCCAGTCCCAAGCAGCATCTTTACCTGCTGCCGGACCAGTAAACGTCATCTGCATGGCGGGGTCGCGCTGATTCCAGACTGACCAGTTTTTCCACTCACGGGTAGTGACGACCAAAGGGTATATTTTATCTACAGGTGCACCGATTACGATGCTGCGCGTTATAGAAAAGTCATTCGGAAGCACCATGACAATAATTAAAATGAGTACGACGATGCCGACGATAGCGCCTAGTACACGTTTTACCCATTTAAATATGTTCATTTTGTGCTTTCAAGCTTGTTATAAGAACGGGTTTTCATTCTGATGACAAAACTGAAAAATGACAAGGATAGTAAGACAAAGATATTTACAAAGGATTACATCTGACACATTTATTTCCTTTTCTTGTAAACTGATACATCTATACTGAAGTACATCTGGACGATACTTTTCTCCAGAAGAAATTTAAAAAAGGTCAAATATGGAAACCAAACAACCCTCTAATCGCATTCATCCTTTGCTTGCTACTGCGGCAGTTGCTGTGACGCTGGTATCACTGGTCGGCGTTGCGGCGATGACTGGCTTGTTTCCAAACTCGCAGGGAACGATTGCTCAAACAAATAACGCTGCCATGAGCGCTTCTGCGCCGATGGTGGATAGCAACGGCAAACCAATTTATCCTGCCGATGGGTCAAGGCAAAATCAGAATTCTGGTTCTAACCAGGGTTCATATCAAAACCCGAATCAAAACTCCAATGTTGCACGTCAAAGCGAATCAAATGAGCGTAGTTCTAACGTCGCGGCTGTCTGCGGACATTGCGGTCGCGTTGAGTCCATTATCGCTATCCAGCAACAAGCAAAACCTAGCGGTCTTGGCGTAGCAGCCGGTGCAATTTTGGGCGGCGTGTTAGGTCATCAAGTCGGCAATGGCAATGGCCGAACATTGGCTACCGTAGCTGGTGCCGTCGGCGGCGGTTATGCTGGTAACGAAGTAGAAAAACGCAACAACACCAACACGGTCTATGAAGTAAAAGTCAGAATGGATGACGGTAGTGTTCGTACTTTCCCGCAAAACGGTTGGCGTGTTGGCGATCGCGTTAAAGCGGTTAATGGTTCGCTGCAATCGATGGGTTAATTAGAGTTAATTAGATTTAACTTATTTTCAAATACGCTGAATCAGATGTAAAAAGAGGCGATACCGCTTAGTCGATATCACCTCTTTTTTATTTGTTCCTTATACGTCTGTTACTCTTATTTACCTCACGCGACCAACCGCGACATCCCATTGCTGCATTAATTTACCCGCCTGATCTCTACTCATTTCCGGTAAAAAAGTACGCTCCATTTGCCATAAAGCGGCACACTCTTCCTGATTTTGGTACACCCCTACACCTAGTCCCGCCAAGTACGCTGCGCCTAAGGCCGTCGTTTCGGTTACCTTTGGGCGTACCACTGGAATGCCCAACAAATCGGCTTGAAATTGCAGGAGTAAATTGTTCGCCGCTGCGCCGCCATCCACGCGTAACTCGTTGATCGGCGCTACTGCATCGCGCGTCATCGCTTGCAGCAACACGGTACTTTGGAATGCGATCGATTCTAGCGCTGCGCGAGCAATATGCGCGACCGTAGTGCCGCGACTCAGACCTAAAATTGCCCCCTTGGCCGAGGGTACCCAATAGGGCGCACCCAAGCCAGTGAACGAGGGTACAAACACCACGCCGCCAGAATCCGGCACGGTGGTCGCCAAATCTTCTACATCCGTCGAGTGTTGAATCGCCTTTAAACCGTCACGCAACCACTGCACCACCGCGCCGCCGATGAAGACACTACCTTCTAATGCGTATTGTGCTCTTGCGTCGGTCTGACAGGCGGCCGTGCTGATCAAACCGTTGTGAGAAGTCGCACACACGGAGCCTGTATGCAGCAACATAAAACAACCTGTGCCGTAAGTGTTTTTTGCCATCCCTGCGCTAAAACATGCTTGTCCAAACAGCGCCGATTGCTGGTCACCAGCGATACCAGCAATCGGAACCGGATGATCAAAAATCGTCGCGTCACCAAAACGATGACTAGACGGATGTACGCTAGGCAGCATCGCCCGTGGAATAGTAAAACAAGCCAGTAACTCATCGTCCCATTCCGCACTATGAATATTCCACAGCATCGTGCGTGCCGCATTGCTGACATCGGTCACATGCAGTTGTTGGCCGCTCAGTTGCCACGCCAGCCAGGTGTCTACGGTACCAAACGCCAGCTCTCCGCGCTCTGCTTGCTGACGAGCGTTTGGCACATGATCCAGTATCCATTTCAGCTTGGTCGCAGAAAAATACGGGTCCAGAATTAAGCCGGTTTTTTGCTGTATGCGCTCTGCCCAGCCCTGACTACGCAGCTCGTCACAATAGGCCGCAGTGCGCCGGTCTTGCCAGACGATGGCATTAAAAATAGGCTCACCAGTCCGACGATTCCAGACGATGCTGGTCTCCCGCTGATTGGTAATCCCCAGCGCCGCAATTGCCTTGCTTGTAATACCTGCCGCACTTGCCGTAGCCAATACTTGCTTACAAGTCGCTAATTGGCTGTGCCAAATTTCCATAGCATCATGTTCTACCCAACCAGGCTGAGGGAAAATCTGCCGGAACTCCTGCTGAGCCGACGCAACAATACTTCCGCCTTCATCAAATAAAATACTACGGGAACTGGATGTGCCTTGGTCAAGTGCGAGCAGATAAGTCATGTTGGTATATGGATTGTTTGCTAGAAGGTTTCAGTGTAATTCAGACGCAGGATGTCAGCGGAGTTGGGGATGTTGCGATGCGATAAATAACACTACTCTTTAAATGACGATTTAATATACTCCTAATGTGTATATTAAATCGTCCATATAATCATCGGACAATACGGCATATTTAGTAAAAATTAGGGGGAGTATATTTCAATCGCTTACTCGTCCATTTATCATTGAAGGATCAACCATGTGTTAGCCAAAGTAATCATAAGTTGTGGCCAAATTACACTGATAGCCATATCGTTGAAAAAATTATTTGAAAACTTCGTTTCAACAAAACTATCCAGAACTAAACTAGCCGTACTAAAAAATACGATACTAACCACCCAAAAAATATCCCTATGTACACAGGCTGCCGACAACTACAAATCAGGGATATCAGAGACGATGCCCAAGAAATTTCTTTCCCGGCTTTGGTGATGTACCCGACAGAAGTTCCCGCAATTCCAACCAGTTTTGGCCCCTACTCGATTGATCTGAGTATGGATGCGCCCATCGCCAGCGGACGCTTTCCACTTGTGATCGTATCGCATGGGAATGGCGGTTCGCATTTGTTGTACCGGACGATTTGTACGCATCTGGCGCAGCATGGTTATATCGTGGCGATGCTGGAACATTACGGCAATAACCGTAACAACAATTCGCTAGAAAACACCTACGAAAATCTGGTCAACCGACCACGCCATGTGCGCATGACGATTGATGAAGTCAGTACCTATTCTGTTTTTAACGCTAGCGTAAAAGCAGACAATGTCGCGGTCATCGGACATTCCATCGGCGCTTATACCGCCTTGGCGGTTGCCGGCGGCGAGCCGTGGTCAAAAGACCGGCGCAAGGTGGAGGTAGTCGCTGATACACGCGTCAAAGCATTGGTGTTACTGGCACCCGCAACGCCTTGGTATCTGATGCACGGATCGCTCAGCACAGTGAATATCCCTATCCTGATGCTGACCGGAGAACACGACCAGTACACACCGCCCTGGCATGCGGATCTGGTATCCGACGGCGTTGCCGATCGCGCACTGGTAACCAGACGTGAGATCAAAAACGCGGGACACTTATCTTTTTTAAGTCCGTTTCCGGCGCACATGAACAGCCCGACATTTCATTCATCCACAGACCCAGAAGGCTTTGATCGTGAGGCGTTTCATCAGACATTGCCGGGTGAAGTGTTGGCGTATCTGGATCGTCATTTAAAAGTGGATTAAGTTTGATAGCCCTTTGAGCATTTTCCTGGATTTGCCCCTCATTTTTGACGTGCTTTTTTAGATCACCGAATTGTCGCCTGAAGCAAGATTGGAGCTAACGAACTGTCTGACAGCCATTGCTGCTGCTGTCGGCACCGCCTGCAACAACAGATGCGGTCCTTTTATATCAACTTGTGTGAGTGTAGGTACGAGCTGCTTGATGTATTTAGATGCGTTGGGAAACACAACATAATCGTCAGTTGCCCTAAGATATAAAAGCGGTATGGAGACCTTTTTGAGTTGTGCGGAATAGTCTACTTCCAACACAGAAGTGAGGCGGATGCGTATAACTTCTGGTGAAACGGTTGCCAGCGCTTGTCGCAACAGGGTGCGTGATTGAGAGCTTGCGTAGCGGCCAAAGAATAGTGGCCACATTAAGTTTAATAATTTTTCTCTAACGGGAAGCAGATTAACTATTGATTTAAATGGGCTAAATATTGAGTGTGGATTTCTAGCAAACGTACAGGAAAGTACTAAGCCAATTAAGCCGTCAGGATTGGATGCCGCAAGTGAAATAGCAATCGGTCCTGAGAACGACTCACCAAGGATGACGAACGGTTTTCCTAACGGTAAATGAGACCGTGCGACTTCTTCTAGTGCTGCATAGTTCAGCAGTTTGTCGGGCGGATATGCGACGACGATGGGATCAAATTCTGCGCCCAGAGCAGCGATAAAGTCTGCAAAGAGCGTTCCTGAACCGTCCATACCCGGTAGTAAAACAATTGAAATCCCCGATTTATTCATCAAAATACAAAGCGATTCTGTCCGATGTCCACGTGGCGACACCTGTACCAAAAAAGTCTGCATCCTCCGTCCAGACGGGACAGCCGATCATCATTGCACAAGCAAGAACTGGCCAGTCGTCTGCGTCTCGTATGGCAATTCTTTGTAATGCCTGTGCTTGCAGGCTAGCGTAGAGCTCGAAATCAATTGGCTGAACGATACTCTCTAAGCTCGTTAACACATCCAAGGTTGCTGCGCTCTGAACGCCTCTTTTTTCCAACAGCGATGGGAGATATTTTCGGGCGTCGGCATAAGCTATGTCTGGCGTAAAGAATTTTATTGTGGCGGTATTTTCAAAAATCAATTCCCTGACCCGCTTCCCTAACACAGCACGGATCAATATATTAGCGTCAAGAACAATCGCTTTATTGCTCATCTGATGTTAGTACGAGGCTTTTTTGTTGTACCAGCTTGTTTGCGAGCAGTTTTAAATTCTGTGACCACGCTTTCAATCTCGACATCTTGCGCAGCAAGCAGCTTATCAAGGGCTTTGCTAGCTTTTTTTAATGCCGCTATATTGGCGTCGTCTTGCCCATGGGTCGGAATAAAATAACCAACAGTTTGCCCGTGGCGCGTCACTGCGACAGGGTGACTTGCTGCGATGTATTCTGCCAAATCCGCCCTGAATTCCCGAATACCTACTTTGGTTGTTTCCATGATGTTTGCCTGACTCCGGCTGTTCTACAAAATTTGTGGATCAATGTGTACACATTTTATGTTAAAAGACAGTGCAACGCAATTAGGTAGTACTGGATTGTGATTGCCCCTTAGCCATATTCAAACGTCGCACCAAAGACTGATTTATATCTTTGGTATGGCGATTCCAGCGTTTCATGGTTTGATCTATATCGGCTTGCAATTTTTTTGCAGTAGCTTGATCACCTGTGCTGTAGGCCCAAATTGCATATTCTGCCTGTATCTCAAAAGTGCCGAAGCGGCTCATTGCCAGCTCAAATTCTGATGTCGCATCCGCGTTGCGGCCAGCTCCGGCGAATGCGCGGGCGAGTAGCAGGCTGACTTGGGCGGGGCGGAAATTATTGTCTTTGTTGCGGATATCTTCCAGATGGCTGATCGCAGTAGCATGGCGGCCACTCTCGGTGAGTGCACGGGCGGCGCAGTATTTGATTTCCAGATCGGTAGCAAAAAGACCTTTGAGGCAGGCTTCGTAATTGGTTGCGGCTTCTTCTGCGTTACCAGCTTCTAACAAGGCCAGCGCCAGACGCATTTGATTTTGTGCGGTTGGGGTGTACTCAAAGGCGTTGCGTGCTTCGCGCAGTTCTCGGGTCGGATCGAGTGTTTTTGCTGCTACTGCGACTGCTTTTCTGGCACCAAATTCGAGTCGTGAGTTGGGCATGTAAATCGCAAAAAAGTACACGACACTTCCAAGTAGTGGGAAAGAAAAGAGAATTAGCAGCCAGTAGATTTGTTGGCCAGAACGGATCGCATGCACAGCAAAAAACAGCGCGACTAAAACATGTAAACCAATACCAAGAAACGGCATGTTTGCTCCTGTGGGATGAAGAGAATGGGGTGCGTGAAGAAGAAAAATGAGGTAAAAAAATTAAGCTTGGAATTGTACCAATGTTCAAATCAGTTCAATTCTTTTTCTAGGGCAAGTTGCTCACATTCCGTAATCAAACTCCACTTTGCTAATCCGCGTTTTATATGAGGAGTACCATTTTTCTTTACCGATTTTTTGTGCTTCCAGATGGTCGGCGTTGGCTTTCCATTGTTTGATTGATGGCAAATCTGCCCAGTATGAGACGGTAATCCCTACTTCTTCGCGGGCGGATTCTACGCCTAAAAATCCGGGCTGCTGTGCCGCCAGCGCTAACATGTTGTCGGCCATGTCGTTATAACCGTCGTCACCTTCCGTGCGGTTGGAGGTAAAGATCACGGCGTAGTAGGGTGGCTTGGGTGTGTTGGCGATATTGCTCATATTGCTTAGCTCCAGACCTCTCCACCGAAGGTATCGATTTGCGTCATGTATAAGCGCAAGTCCAGTTCGTACTGGTGATATTGCGGTTCCATATGCATGCAGAGTTGGTAGAAGGCTTTGTTGTGGTCTTTTTCTTTGAGGTGCGCTAACTCATGTACGACAATCATTTTTAGAAATTCTTCCGGCACTTGTTTGAACAGAGTGGCGATGCGGATTTCGTGTTTGGATTTGAGTTTATTGCCCTGTACCCGTGAGATAAACGTGTGCTGTCCCAGCGCATGCTGGATGACTTTGATTTTGCTGTCGAAGCAGACTTTGCTGATTTGTTCGCCATTGCGCAGAAACGTACTTTTGACATCTTGTACATATTGGTACAAGGCTTTATCGGTACGGATCTGGTGCGCATTGGCGTATTTTTTTTGCAGAACTCCGGCCAGTTGCTGGCGCTCAATTAAAAGCTTGACCTGATCCTGTATCGGTTGAGGATAAGCTTGTAAATAGTTGAGTTCTTGCTTTTGCATTCGTTAACTTAATGAGTCAAGCCAATGAGGTTTATTGAACGTTCAGCAGTTCAACATCAAAAATCAGGTTGGCGAACGGGGGAATCCGGCCACCGGCGCCGCGTGAGCCATAACCCAGATCTTGCGGAATAATGATGGTGCGTTTGCCGCCGACCTTCATCCCTGCAACACCCAGATCCCAGCCTTTGATGACACGTCCAGCGCCCAGCGGAAAGCTAAACGGGCTGCTGCCGACGGAGCTGTCAAACATCTGGCCGTGTTGCTTGTCGGCCTTTGGGTCGTATAGCCAGCCGCTGTAGTGCACGGTAACGGTGCTGCCACCAAGAGCTTCTTTACCGGTGCCGACAACGGTGTCAATTTTTTTCAGTTCCAGACGGGCTGCTGCGGGAGTTGTAGATGCGGTTGCAGGTGTGCCTGCGCTGGATTGTGCGAATACCGCAGGTGTTGTTGCGCAGGTTAGCGCTGCACTGACGGCGATGGTGATAGCGAGTAAGCGAGATGTCATGTCTGGGCTTTCTGTGTGGTGTAAATGAGGATGATTTAAAAAAGGGGCTATGTAGATGCAGATAAGTTGGTGTTTGGTTTAGTCAGGACCGGATGTCGATCCCAGTTTGTTGCGTAGCTTGGCCTCAAACGCGATATCGAGTTTGCTGGCCTTTTTGGGTGCTTGTTTTTGTATGCTGTTGACGAAGGCGACAAATGCGTCCAGCTCTAAAGGTTCGTTCAATTTTTCTGGCACATCGCTGTCATTGGCGAGTGACAAATAAAAGCGGTTATCGGCAGTACTGACCATGGAATAAGGTGCATTATTGCTGCGGTCTTTTAGACGCATTACCGCCGTGGCGGCGCGGGTGGAGCGCAAGCTTGCCATTATCTGGCTCCGTATTTGCGTTGATATTTGTCCATGGTTCCGTCGTTGTCTATCTCTTTGTTAATCGCATTAAATTTGTCGATGCGATGCTGGTCTATTTTGGCATTGCAGAGCATATAAAGTTCAATATTGCGCCATTTGATGGCACGTTCTATATCGTCCCAATAGCCTTGCTGTTGCGCGATGCTCATGCCGTGTTGCTCGGACACGATCCAGTAATCGATGCGACCGTTGATGAGCAGTCGCGGATTATCTTCGTCTTTGGAGGCGAACTCCATTTTGTAGCCTTGGTCTTTTAGCTCCAGGCCGGTAGCCGCGTTTTTGTAGGTACCGATGCTGTAAGTTTTGGCTTCTTCAAAATTTTTGAGATTACGCGAGTCCGGTTTTTTGGCATACAAAACCCAGGCATCGGCGGTGAGCGGGCCAACCCATTTGAACAGAGGTTCGCGCTCTGCTGTGCGGCGAAAACCAAACAGGCAGGTATTATTTTCGGTCAGCGCTGCCTGGTAGCCACGTGCTAAAGAAGTGCTGATCAGGATAGGTGTCTCTTTGGCGCGGCGCATGATCTCGACTACTTTGTCGGTCAGCGAACCTTTGATCTGATTGGTTTTGGGATCGGTGTGGGTGAACGGTGCGTATTCTTGAATGTAGAGACGGATGGTTTCTGCTTCCGCCACATTGGGCAAGCTTAAGCTCATGCTTAAGCTGATCAGCAAGCTGAAAACCAGACTTGAATGCAGACTAAATATACGGGTGCAGTGAATCACATTCTGTTTAAACACAAGACGTCCTGATTGGGAGGCTGTAATAGTAGCTGTAACGGTAGTTGAAATAGTGGTTGAAACAACGACGTGACCCACAGCTAAACGATAAAGCGGAAGTATTAACCACCGCATCGGTTGAGTCTAAACGCTTGCAGGTTTAGGTGCAAGAAGCTCTGTAATACCAGTTCAGGTTGGTAAGCCAATTTGTGGCGAATATATTTCTGGCCTGCACAGCGCGAATAAATATACTCGCCCTATGTATATATTAGGTGCCCATATAATCATTAGGCAATAGGTATAATTGTTGAAAAAAATGGGGGAGTATATGGATTTTTGCTGCTGTCGGCACAATTAATCTGATCTTCAGCATCATAAATATCCACGGCTCCGGCTCGGTCTTATCCCTACTCCAGACCCCAGCACAATTTCAGCAAGGCGAACACGGCCGCGATGCTGGCTTCGTTTTGTCGCTTTTCCAGGCAGATAAAACTCAGTTCGGTCGATAAGCTAACGGCGTCGGCGATGACTAGTCCGTGGGCGTGCGCTTCCCGGATTGCGATGGAGTCGCGCAACAGACTAAGGCCAACGCCGGACTTCACCAGATCGAGCATCGAGGGCTCCTGATCGACCAGTGCGACTTTGTTAGGCGTAATGTGGTGCTCGGCAAAAACTTTGGTCAGCAGGCGATTGTGGGCGGATTCTGGCGGTGTCCAGATCCAGGGTAATTGCGCCAGCGCGGCCCAGTCTTTGCCTGCGACCCTTTTTTTCCAGCCGCTGGGGGCTACAACACGGTAGGTGAAGCTAGTCAGGCTGAGTGTGTGATAACGGGTTTTGCCGTCGTCCGGTGCTTGCCCCAGATAAAAGCCGACGTCCAGCGTGCCAGCGCGTAGTTGCTGCAACATGGAGCCGGACATGCCATGTTGTAATTTGGTGGACAGCTGAGGATACGTTTCTACCAATCGCTTGAGGAACACGCCTAGACGAGTAAATTCCGGATCGAGGATAGTGCCGATTGCTAGCTCACCGGACAGCGTGGAGTGCAGACTGTCTGCTGCTTGTTTGAATTCTGCCATGCTAGCCAGCACCCGTTCGGCATGCGCCAGCAGCTTTGCGCCGTCGTTACTTAATGTCATGCCGTTGGCGCTACGGTTGAGTAATTGCAAGCCCAGACTTTGCTGCAAGGATTTGATCTGCAGGCTGACGGCTGGCTGTGTGACATGCAGTCGTTCTGCTGCTCGCGTCAGGTTGCCCTCTTTGGCGACGGTGACGAAGGCTTTGAGTTGAGTGATGTCCACAGTGGTTACCTCATTATTAGCATTACTTATATTGAGCTTGATAATAACTCATTGGATTCTCCCATTCTATAGAGTTAGTCTCTATGAACTTTATAAAATCACCTCAAAGGTTTGCTTATGTCTGCTTTGAATTCTCCGGCCTCCGCTGCCGCTATTACTCCGGTTACGCATTTTATTCATGGCGGTCTGCATCATTCAAGCGGTGAGCGTTGGCAAGATGTGTTTAATCCGGCAACGGGCGCGGTGACTGCCAAGGTGGCACTGGCAACGATGGATGATGTGAATGCCGCCGTTGCTGCTGCCAAAGCGGCTGCACCGGGTTGGGCCGAGACAGCGCCTTTGAAGCGGGCGCGGGTGATGTTTAAGTTCAAGCAGCTGCTCGACCAATACCATACACAAATTGCGACTATGATCACGCAAGAGCACGGCAAGGTGCTGTCGGATGCGATGGGTGAAGTGACCCGTGGAATCGAGATCGTGGAATTTGCCTGCGGCATGCCACAACTCTTGAAGACGCAATTCTCCGACAACATCGGCGGCGGGATCGACAACTACAACCTGCGTCAACCTCTGGGCGTGACTGCCGGGATCACGCCATTTAACTTCCCGTTCATGGTACCAATGTGGATGGCGCCGCTGGCGATTGCGACTGGCAATACCTTTATTTTAAAGCCGTCAGAACGTGATCCTTCCTGTTCTTTATTGATCGCCGATTTACTCAAGCAAGCTGGTTTGCCGGATGGTGTTTTTAATGTATTGCAGGGTGACAAACTGGCGGTTGATGGCTTGTTGCAGCATCCCGATGTGTCGGCCATTTCCTTCGTCGGTTCAACCCCGATTGCAGAATATATTTACAGCGAAGGCACGCGCATGGGCAAGCGGGTGCAAGCGCTGGGCGGGGCAAAAAATCATTTGGTCGTCATGCCGGACGCGAACCTCGATCAGGCGGTAGATGCCTTGATGGGCGCGGCTTATGGCTCGGCCGGTGAACGCTGCATGGCGATTTCTGTCGCCGTCGCCGTGGGTGACGTGGCGGACAAACTGGTCGACGCTTTAGTCCCGCGTGTGAAGGCACTGATCGTCAAAAACGGCATGGAAGCCGATGCGGAAATGGGACCGGTCGTGACGGCAATCCATAAGGCAAAAATTGAAGGCTATATTGCTGACGGTATCGCCGAAGGTGCAACGATGTTAGTCGACGGTCGCGGCCTGACGGTGCCGGGACACGAAGGTGGTTTCTTCCTTGGCGGTACGCTGTTTGATCATGTCAAAGAGGGCATGAAAATTCATCGTGAAGAGATTTTTGGGCCTGTGTTGTGCGTGGTGCGGGTACCGGATTTTGCCAGCGCTGTCGAGCTGATTAACCGTCACGAATTTGGCAACGGCGTGTCGCTGTTCACTTCGGACGGCAATACGGCGCGTGAATTTTCACGCAGGATTCAGGTTGGTATGGTGGGAATTAACGTACCGATTCCAGTGCCGATGGCGTGGCATTCTTTTGGTGGCTGGAAGCGCTCGTTGTTTGGCGATCAGCATGCCTATGGCGAAGAAGGCATCCGCTTCTATACTCGCTACAAATCGATCATGCAGCGTTGGCCTGACAGCATAGCCAAAGGGGCAGAATTTACTATGCCGGTAGCAAAATAAAAGGGAGGTTCAATAAACCACATAATCGGGCGCATCGCGTTGTTGCAAAGCCTCGCAATACCGACGTATTGCTACGTTTTGCGCCTAGCGCTGCATCCCGATTAAATGGTTTTTGAACTTCTTAGATTAATTTTTTAGGGAGTATCACTATTAAAATCCTAATTGTCTAGAGAATCATTGGACAATAAGGCGTGTGATGCTGATACTCTTAACCAGTATATAAAAATAAGAATGACGCAAGGAGACTGGCGTGAGTTTTAAACTACAAGGAATTTGTCCTCATCCGATTATTCAGGGGCCGATGGCGGGTGGTGCTTCTACTCCCGATCTGGTGGCCGCGGTATCCAATGCTGGTGGCTTGGGTTCGCTGGCAGGCGGCATGTTGTCACCCGTGGCGATTATTGAGCATGCCGAGCTGATACGGCAACGAACCGACCGACCTTTCGCCATCAATTTGTTTGTACAAGACACGCCGACGCCATCGGAGCAAGAGATCGCCTCAGCCAGTGAGCTTTTAAAACCAATCTGGTCAGAATTTGGCTGGGATAAATTACCCTTGCCAGCGCGTTGGTGCGAAGATTTTGAAGCGCAATTGCAAGCCTTGATTATTGCGCGTCCTGCGGTGGCTAGTTTTACTTTTGGTATTTTGCAGCCCTCGCATCTGCGTTGTTTGCATGAAGCGGGGATTGCCGTGATTGGTACCGCAACCAATGTGCAAGAAGCGCTGGCCTGGCAAAGCTTGGGTGCCGATGCGGTTTGCTTGTCTGGAACAGAGGCAGGTGGGCATCGCGGGACATTTATCGGTGCGCAGGAAGATGCCACGCTGACTACCATGGAATTATTGGTGCAAGCGAAGCCGCATTTGCGCATCGCCACCATCGTGGCGGGCAATATCATGGCTGGTGCAGATATCGCCGCTGCTTTAACTGCTGGGGCAGATGCAGTGCAGATGGGAACGGCATTTTTAGTCACGCACGAGTCTGGGATTCATCCTGCGTATAAACAGAAATTGCTAGATGTTGGCAAAAGTACGACTGTAAACATGAGCGTGAATACGAGCGTGAATACGAGCCCAAACAAAACTGCAGATGCCACCCGCCAGACCCGCGCTTTTACAGGGCGGATGGCACGCGGTCTGGATAACCGTTTTATGCAAATCATGCAGGATGCCGCCGCGCAAGTACCTGCTTATCCTATACAAAATGCACTGACTGCCAGCATCCGTGCGCATGCGGGCAAGATCAACGATACCGGCCTGATGTCGCTATGGGGGGGACAAGGTGTGCATCGTGCGCGTGGCATGCCGGCGGCAGAGTTAATGCGTGTCTTACTGGAAGAACTGCATGCGGAAATGAATACAAAAATGCCTGCCGCAATGCCTGCGCGAGTGAAGGTCGGAAGCAGCTGATCTCCACCAGCGCCATCTACAAAATAAACCACTTTAAGCCAGATCACCTTACATCAGAAAACACCACCTACTTTATGGACTCAGCAGGCACATACGACTACATTATTATCGGCGCAGGTTCGGCAGGCTGCGTGCTGGCCAACCGCTTATCGCGTGATCAGAGTAAAGAGGTTTTGCTACTGGAGGCGGGTGGTAAAGACGATTACATCTGGATTCATATTCCGGTCGGCTACCTTTACTGCATTAACAATCCGCGCACCGACTGGATGTTTCGCACCGAGGCAGAACCGGGCTTGAATGGTCGCAGCTTGATTTATCCCCGCGGCAAAGTACTGGGTGGTTGCTCATCGATTAACGGCATGATTTATATGCGGGGACAAGAGCAGGATTATCAGCGCTGGGCAGAACATAGCGGCGACGCTAGCTGGCGCTGGGAGCATGTCTTACCGCTATTTAAACAAAGCGAAGACCATTACGGTGGCATGACTGCGATGCATGGTGCTGGTGGCGAATGGCGGGTAGAAAAGCAGAGGTTGTCGTGGGAAATTCTGGACGCTTTCCGTGAGGCGGCATCACAAGTCGGGATTCCTAAGTCAGACGATTTTAATCGTGGCGACAACGACGGCTGTGGCTATTTTGATGTGAATCAAAAACGCGGCGTGCGCTGGAATGCGTCTAAGGCGTTTTTGAAACCGGCATCTGGACGCGGCAATCTGACCATCATGACGGGCTGTCAGGTCAAGCGCTTAAAAATCACGGCGACAGACAATGGCAAGGTTTGTACCGGTGTGGAATTTGTCGGTGGCGGTAAAGAGTGGTCGGCAGAATCCACCCGTGAGACGATTTTATCGGCGGGCGCAATTGGTTCGCCCGCAATATTGCAGCAGTCCGGCATCGGCAATGCGGCGCATTTACAACAAGTTGGCGTGACGGTCGTGCATGATTTGCCAGGTGTGGGAGAAAACTTGCAGGACCATTTACAGATTCGGTCTGCCTTTAAAATCAGCGGCGCAAAAACCCTGAATATGATGGCCAATAGTTGGCTAGGTAAGGCGAGCATAGGATTGGAATATCTGTTGAAGCAAAGCGGGCCTATGTCGATGGCGCCATCGCAGTTAGGCGCTTTTACCCGCTCTGATGCCACGCAAGCCAGCCCTAATTTGCAATACCATGTGCAACCATTGACGTTGGAAAAATTTGGCGATCCTCTGCATTCATTTCCAGCGTTCACCGCCAGCGTCTGCAACTTGCGCCCTACTTCGCGCGGCCATGTGCGTATCGCTAGTGCTGATCCGTTGGCAGCACCCAAGATTACACCTAACTATCTGAGTACTCCGGAGGACAGAAAGATTGCGGCTGATTCACTCACGCTGACCCGCAAAATTGTCGCCGCACCGGCCTTACAAAAATACGCGCCAGAAGAAATGAAGCCGGGTGCTCAGTTCCGTACTGAGGAAGAACTCGCCAGTGCAGCGGGTGACATCGGCACCACGATTTTTCATCCGGTGGGGACTTGTAAAATGGGGCGTGAGGATGATAATAATGCGGTAGTAGATAGTGAGCTACGGGTGTTCGGCGTGCGTGGTCTGCGGGTAGTAGATGCCTCTATCATGCCGACGATTACTTCTGGCAATACCAACTCGCCGACCATGATGATTGCGGAAAAAGCGGCGGCGATGATCGTTGCGGAGCATGCTAAAAAGAGTTCGTAGTTAGCATTAAATAGCGTCGTGTTTTAGACACTTTTTTAACCAGTTTATGTGTTTTAATGTTTGGCGCTGTTGTTAAAATTCACCGTGGTTACTACGTACAGTAGTTATACCGTATTGTTGAAATCTTACAGCGATGTGTACTATCCAAAAACAATAAAAATGCCCTCTGGTACCAATTTATAGAATAGCCAGAAGGGATGTCACGCAAAAGTTCGTAACGAAACTACGCAGGCAACAAGGAGACCAGATGACTAATGTCATCCTAGAGACAAAACACTTGACCAAAGAGTTCAAGGGATTTACCGCAGTGAGCGATGTTAACCTGCAAGTGCAGCGTGGACACATTCATGCATTGATCGGCCCCAACGGTGCTGGCAAGACAACCTGTTTTAACTTATTGACCAAATTTCTGGTGCCGACATCGGGTCAGATCTTGTTCAATGGTCGTGACATCACCGCCGCCAAACCGGCGCAAATTGCGCGTCAGGGAATTATTCGCTCATTCCAGATTTCTGCCGTTTTCCCGCACTTAAGTGTGATGGAAAACGTGCGTATCGGCTTACAGCGCAATCTTGGCACTTCCTTTCATTTTTGGAAAAGCGGCGGCAGTTTGTCACGTTTGAACGATAAGGCAATGGAGTTGCTGGCGCAGGTCGATCTGACGGAATTTGCCGATACGATTACGGTGGATTTGCCATACGGTCGTAAGCGCGCGCTGGAGATCGCTACTACCTTGGCGATGGAGCCGGAAATGATGCTGCTGGACGAGCCGACTCAAGGGATGGGACATGAAGACGTGCATCGTGTCACCGAGCTCATCAAAAAAGTCTCTGCCGGTCGCACCATTCTGATGGTGGAACACAACATGAGTGTCGTATCCGGTATCTGTGACAAGATTTCTGTTCTGCAGCGCGGTGCGATGTTGGCAGAAGGTAGTTATGACGAAGTGTCAAAAAATCCAAAAGTGATGGAAGCATATATGGGCAGCACTGCGGGCGAACTGGAAGGAGCGCACGCATGACGACCGCTACTGTAACTACTGCTGCGCCTTTCAAGACAAGCAATCCCGCGATCACACCAGCACTGCAAATCAGCAATTTGCAAGCCTGGTATGGTGAGTCACATATTCTGCATGATGTGAACTTGGTCGTAAATCCGGGTGAGGTCGTTACCTTGTTAGGTCGCAATGGCGCAGGCCGTACGACGACAATGCGTGCCATTATGGGCCTGACCGGCGCACGCAAAGGCTCAATCAAAATCAACGGCGTTGAAGCGATTCATTTACCGATTTATAAAGTAGCGCATCTGGGCGTCGGTTATTGCCCGGAAGAGCGGGGGATTTTTTCTTCGTTATCCACTGAAGAGAACTTGATGCTGCCGCCTTCCGTGTCGAGCAAAGACCAGGGGATGTCGATTGCCGAGATTTATGAGATGTTTCCTAATCTGGCAGAGCGTAAAAACAGTCAGGGGACACGTTTATCCGGTGGTGAACAGCAGATGCTGGCGGTTGCACGTATCTTGCGCACGGGCGCACGCCTGCTGTTGCTGGATGAGATTTCTGAAGGTTTGGCACCGGTCATTGTGCAAACCTTAGCTCGTATGATTAAAACGTTGAAGGCGAAGGGTTATACGATCGTGATGGTCGAACAGAACTTCCGCTTTGCTGCGCCGCTCGCCGATCGCTTTTACGTGATGGAGCATGGACAGATTGTCGAGACATTTGCCGCCTCAGAGCTGAAAGAGAAGATGTCAGTTTTAAACGAATTGCTGGGTGTATAAGTTTTAATCTGTGTTTTAAGTTGTATTTTTGGTGATGTGATGTTGATTTTGCTGGTAATTGTTAGTGCTCGAAAATGGATACTGTCGGATACAAATATTCGGGTATAAATTTAAAAAAAATGATTGGAGAAGACACATGAAAACAAAATTCAAAATAGCGGTGCTGGCGGTTTCTGCGGCAATGGCAAGTCTGTCAGGTACAGCATCTGCCCAGATTTCTGGTGATACAGTCAAGATTGGTTTTATTACGGACTTATCGGGTTTGTATTCTGATATCGACGGCCCAGGCGGTGTAGAAGCGATCAAGATGGCAATCGCTGATTTCGGCGGCACGGTATTAGGTAAAAAGATTGAGTTGGTCACTGCCGATCACCAAAACAAAGCCGATATCGCAGCGAGCAAAGCACGTGAATGGTTTGATCGTGATGGCGTCGACATGCTGATCGCAGGTACTAACTCTGGTACTAATTTGGCGATGTCGAAAGTCGCACTGGAAAAGAAAAAGCCTTTGATCTCCATCGGCGGCGGCACAGCTCGTCTGACCAATGAAGAATGCACCCCGTACACGATTCACTATGCATATGACACGGTCGCGTTGGCTAAAGGTACGGGTTCTGCGGTGGTTAAACAGGGTGGCAAAAGCTGGTTTTTCCTGACCGCCGATTACGCCTTCGGTGCGTCGCTGGAAGGTGATACTACTGCTGTGGTCAAAGCCAGTGGCGGTACTGTGGTTGGTGCGGTTCGCCATCCTTTGTCGGCTTCGGATTTCTCTTCTTTCTTATTGCAGGCGCAGGCGTCTAAAGCGCAAATTCTGGGTTTAGCAAATGCCGGTGGCGATACCATCAATGCGATTAAAGCCGCGAATGAATTTGGTATCACTAAAACCATGAAGCTGGCAGGTTTGCTGATGTTTATCAATGATGTGCATTCGCTGACATTGAAGGCAACGCAAGGCATGTATCTGACGGATAGCTGGTATTGGGATTCAAACGAAGAGACCCGTACCTGGGCGCGTCGTTATTTCGGCAAAATGAAAAAGATGCCGTCCAGTCTGCAAGCAGCTGATTATTCCGCCACGATCCAATATCTGAACGCGGTAAAAGCGGCAGGTTCTGACGATACTGATAAAGTATTGGCCAAATTGCGTGCGACTAAGATCAACGATATGTACGCCAAAAATGGATCGATCCGCGGTGATGGCAGCATGATTCATGACATGTATCTGATGCAGGTAAAAGCGCAGGCTGATTCCAAGTATCCATGGGATTACTACAAAGTGGTACAGACAATTCCTGGTGACCAGGCATTTACGACCAAAGCAGAAAGTAAGTGCACTGCCTGGAAATAAGTTTGAAATAAACAATAATCAGCTTCAATCGTGAGGCGCTGACTGACTAGTCAGCGCTTCTTACCGATTTCACTCTTGCCCTTTTGGGCATCTTTTTCTGAATGCCATGGAAATATTTGGTATACCGCTGCAAGCGATGCTGAGCCAACTGTTGCTGGGATTGGTGAATGGCTCTTTTTACGCCATGTTGTCACTCGGTCTGGCCGTGATTTTTGGTCTGTTAAACGTGATCAATTTTGCTCACGGGGCTTTGTACATGATGGGTGCTTTTCTTGCCTGGATGGGCATGAATTACTTCGGGATTAATTACTGGGTCATGCTGATTGCCGCCCCTTTGTTAGTTGGCCTGTTTGGTGTCGTGATCGAAAAAACCATGCTGCGTTGGTTATATAAGTTAGATCATTTGTATGGGCTGCTGTTGACCTTTGGCCTGACCCTGTTGCTGGAAGGTTTGTTCCGCTCGTTTTATGGCGTGTCTGGTCAGCCGTATTCTGTTCCTGATGCGCTGGCAGGAGCGACTGATCTGGGCTTTATGATTTTGCCGAATTATCGCGCCTGGGTAGTGTTGGCGTCGCTCGTCGTCTGTTTCGCGACTTGGTTTGTGATTGAAAAAACCAAGTTAGGTGCTTACCTGCGTGCTGGTACCGAGAACCCGAAACTGGTTGAGGCCTTTGGCGTGAATGTGCCGTTGATGGTCACTTTGACTTACGGCTTCGGCGTAGCACTGGCTGCCTTTGCTGGCGTGCTGGCAGCACCGGTGATCCAAGTTTCACCCCTGATGGGATCGAATCTGATTATCACGGTGTTTGCCGTGGTCGTGATTGGTGGCATGGGCTCGATCCTGGGTTCTATCCTCACTGGTCTGGGCTTGGGTGTGATCGAAGGTTTGACCCGCGTGTTTTATCCCGAACTGTCTGCCACCGTGGTGTTTATCGTGATGGCGATTGTGCTGATGATCCGGCCTGCCGGTTTGTTCGGCAAAGAGAAATGATTGAGGAGCTAAACGCATAATGAATAAAAAAATTGGTTACAGTTTGGCCTTCGTACTGTTGCTCGCCGCACCCTTTGTCGTCTACCCCGTGTTCTTGATGAAGCTACTTTGCTTCGCCTTGTTTGCCTGTGCGTTCAATTTATTGATCGGGTTCACGGGTTTGCTCTCGTTTGGTCATGCCGCATTTTTTGGTGGCGCTGGCTACATGGTGGGTTGGCTGTTAAAGACTGCTGGATTGCCGGTCGAGGCGGGTTTGTTATTGGCGACGGCGGGTGCGGCTCTGATCGGTTTGGTGATGGGCAGTCTGGCGATTCGCCGGCAGGGTATTTACTTCACGATGATTACACTGGCGCTGGCACAGATGCTGTACTTCGTCTTCTTACAAGCCAAGTTCACCGGTGGCGAGGATGGCTTGCAAGGCGTACCGCGCGGACAGCTATTAGGCTTTATTGATTTGAGTTCAGACCTCAGACTGTATTACCTCGTACTGGCAATTGTGATTGGCGGCTTTGCCATCATCGTGCGCACGATCAGCTCCCCGTTCGGGCAGGTGTTGAAAGCCGTGAAAGAGAACGAGCCACGCGCGGTGTCGCTGGGTTACGACGTCGATAAATACAAGTTGCTGGCATTTGTCCTCTCCGCTGCACTGTCTGGACTGGCAGGTGCGACAAATACGCTGGTACAGGGTTTTGAGACGCTGACCGACGTGCATTGGACTATGTCGGGTCTGGTCGTATTAATGACGCTGGTGGGCGGTTTAGGCACCTTGGTGGGCCCTATCGTCGGTGCAGTGATCATTATCGCTTTAGAAAACAAGTTAGGCGACCTCGGTGAGTGGCTGGCAAATGCGACTACGATAGAATGGTTTCGTTCTATCGGCGATTCGGTCACGATTGTCACTGGCTTGATCTTCATCATTTGCGTACTCGCATTTCGGCGCGGGATTGTCGGAGAACTGGGAGCATGGCTGGCGCGCTCGGGTAAGGCGAAAGTCAGTTAAGCTGAATTAGGTACGGTTTTGATCAATGAAAAAGCCCCGACGAGATGCGGGGCTTTTTTGTTCCAATCTCAAGCTGAAATTCATATACTCCCCAATTATTTTTTTAAATATGCCTTACTGTCCAATAATTATATGGACACTGAATATATACATAGTGAGAGTATATGTTCAGTGTATTGCTACGATATAACTAGTTTGGGCGGGCAGATACTTGGATAAATGGGGATTTGAAATTCAAGGTTTGTTAAAGTAGCAGCGCGCTTTGTCTGATAAGTTTAAGATGCCAAGTCTCTAAAAAAGAAATTCTTTATGCCACATCCCACCCCGTTAGCCAGTTTCACCGCAGGCGCACGCGACACCATTCCAATGCTGTTGGGCGCGGCGCCATTTGGTATGATTTTTGGTGCTTTGGTCGCTACTGCGCAGATGCATGCATGGCAAGGGCAGTTGATGTCGCTTGCTGTGTTTGCAGGGTCGAGTCAGTTTATTGCGGTCGGTTTGATCGCCAGCAGTACTGGTTTTCTGGTGATCTGGCTCGCGACCTTTATTGTTAACTTGCGGCATATGCTGTATGCCGCAACTTTGTTGCCGCATGTGCGTCATCTTTCTAAGAGCTGGCGCTGGTTGTTGGGATGTTTGCTGACGGATGAAACCTTCGCCGTGGTGGATCGCTATTACCGGGAACATCCGAATACGCAATTGGGGCATTGGTACTTTCTGGGTTCGGGTTTGGCGATGTATGGTAATTGGCAGTGTTGGACCCTGGTGGGTTTATTGTTTGGTGCGATTTTCCCGCAATTGCAAACTTTGGGTCTGGACTTTGCGATGGTAGCGACTTTTATTGCGATTATTGTTCCGCAGCTAGTTCGCTTGCCGCATTTTGTTGCGGCGCTTGCTGCTGGTACTGCGGCTTATCTGCTGCAAGATTTGCCGTACAAGTTGGGCTTGCTGGTGGCCATTGCGGTGGGCGTTAGCATTGGTTTGCTAGCGTCCCACTGGTCCTCCAACAAGGCCGGCAATAAAAATACCAGCGCGGAGAAGGTATGAATATCACCTTGATTATTATCGGTATGGCGGTGATTACCTGCCTAATTAAAGCGATTATTTTTGTGATGGGCGATAGGGTGGCGTTTTCTCCTTTGCTGAAAAAAGCCTTGGCCTTTGTTCCCGTCACTGTTCTCACAGCGATTATTGTCCCGATGGTTTTGTCGCCGCATGGGCAGGGTTTGGAATTAAATTGGCGCAATCCACAACTGATCGGCGCGCTCGCTGCCATCGTCGTTTGTGTAGCAACGCGCCGTCAGTTACCGACGATCTTTATCGGTTTGCTGGTGTTTTTTGGCTGGCAGTTGGCTGGTAGTTTCTAGGGAATTTCTAACACTCTGTTCAGTAATAATATGGTCGGCGGTTTCAAAACGATGTCCCAATGAGTACATCGCTTTGCCCCGCCTTGACAACCTACAAAGCGGCGGCGTAAATTGCCCGAGCATCTTCCCTCGATACTTCTCTTGGATTGTTCCTTAGCAGCCGTGTCTGCAACATCGCGTCGCTGGCCAGTTGATCCAAATCTTTCTCAGTGACACCGACTTGTCTGAGTTGGGTTTCGATCCCGACCCGATTGGCGAGTGCTTCCATGGCGGTGATTAGAGCATTGCTAAGGGCTTCTTCGCTACCTTGTGCTGTTGGGGCAATGATGCTGGCAAGTTCTGCATATTGCCTTGCAGCGGTCGGTGCATTAAAACGTAAGACGTGCGGTAGTACCAGCGAATTGGATAACCCATGTGGTACATGAAAGATGCCGCCAATCGGGTAGGCGAGGGCATGTACTGCTGCGCACGGCGCGTTCGCAAAGCATTGTCCCGCCAGCATCGCGCCTAGCAACATCGCTTGTCTGGCCGCGAGATTGCTGCCATTGGTGCAGGCTTCGTCAATACTCGTCCAGAGCAAACTTAAAGCCTGACGCGCTAGCATATCGGATAAGGCATTTTTCTTGTGCTTGGTGGTATAGGCTTCGATCGCGTGCACCATCGCGTCAATTCCGGTGGCCGCTGTGATTTTTGGTGGTAGGCCAACGGTGAGCTCAGCGTCAAGGATAGCGATGTCGGCATATAACTGTGGTGATACCACACCCATTTTGGTCGTTGCGCCTGTGGTGACGATAGAGATTGGCGTGACTTCGGATCCTGTCCCTGCAGTGGTTGGTATCAATATTAGAGGCAGGCGTTTGCCTCTGACATTGCCGATGCCGTACATGCTGCTTAGCGGTTGATCACTGCCTGATAGAACCGCGATTAGTTTGGCGACATCCATGGAACTACCGCCACCGAAGCCGATGACCAATTCTATCTCTTGTTGTTTGGCGCTTTCCACCGCTTGATGGACTACGACTTCTGGCGGATCGGCAATGACATCCGAGAAAACGCTGACATGGCATTGGTGCTGTTCTAAGTTCGCTATTGCCGGAGTGATCAGACCCGTTTTAAGAAAACCAGCATCTGTGACAATGAGCACTCGTTTTATCTCTGGATAATGCTGTTTGACGATATCGCCAAATTGTTTGGCCGCACCAATTTGGCTGATGATGTAGGGTACGGTACGAAAATCAAAATTATTCATGTTCTGGCTCTCCTTGTAATCCTTATTGTAGCAAGTCTTGCTATGCTGTCAGGCTGAATAGATTTCAACGTTATAAGCTCTGCGTCGGGATTTGCCGGGCGCTAAATCTAAGTGTAATAGTTTGATTTTCGCCTTTATGAGCGATTGTTGTCCTTGCTGATTTGCTTCACCTTTCCCATAAAATTAATAATATGACAGACATATTGATACTTGCTTGCGCCGCTTATTTTGCTGGTTTAGTTGATGCGGTAGTGGGTGGTGGTGGTTTGATACAAGTACCTGCCTTATTTTCAGTAATGCCAAATGTTGCACCAGCAACCTTGTTGGGAACCAATAAATTAGCAGGTATTTGGGGAACGACAGTCGCGGCGAGAAATTATGCGAAAGCGGTGAAGGTGCGTTGGGCGATGGTGTTACCTGCGGCATTCACAGCTTTTTTTCTGGCGTTTTTGGGCGCTTTTACTGTTACTCATATACCGCCTACTTATTTGCGTAAAGCCTTACCGCTTATTTTGATCGCCGTCGCGGTGTATACATTTAAGAAAAAAGACTTCGGCAGCAACCACGCTCCAACTTTTGCGCATAACAAAGAACTTTGGATGGCAATGTTAGTCGGCGGCGGTATTGGGTTTTATGATGGTTTTTTCGGTCCTGGTACCGGTAGCTTTTTAATGTTTTTATTCGTCCGTTTTTTTGGATACGACTTCTTGAGCGCATCTGCAGTCGCCAAAATTATTAATGTTGCGTGCAATGCGGCAGCTCTGTTGTGGTTTGGTTACAGCGGACACGTTATTTGGCAGACAGGGTTAGCCATGGCGGTTTGCGGAGTGTTAGGATCATTGTCGGGTAGCCAGATGGCAATTAAATATGGCAGTGGTTTCGTCCGGAAAGTGTTTTTGGTCGTAGTTTTGGCGTTGATTTGCAAAACCACTTACGACGGCTTTATCAAGTAGCTGTAATTTTGAGGTTCAGTATATGTTTTGATGCATATGTCCGAAAGCAATGTAGTTAATTAAATAATACTAAATTTGTTTCACGTGAAACAAAACAAAAAAAGGGACGGACGTGGCATATCAAGATATGGTGATATTTCAGCGAACAGATTTAGGTAGAGCAGAAATTCGTGACAAAAGACATGGATTGACTCAGAGCGAACGCTTGGTGTTAATCATTGTTGATGGCGTCAGCTCGTATGGGCAGTTGCGTGTAAAGCTCAAGAGCTTGGTGAAGGAACGGTTTGATCGCGCTTTACGCAGTCTCTCTGATAAAGGCTTACTGTATGAAGTAATGTTTCCCTTGGATAATCAGGTTCCTGATTTTGTCGAAGCCGATGCGATGGATCGTTTTCTCCGCCAGGAAGATTCTGATCCTGTTTCAGTGATTGCTTATCAGCCAGAGGAGGAGTTATCTAATAGTATCTTGCGTGCTGACGGGCTGATTGCTAATAGCGATGTACAAGAAGTTATACCTGTCGATCCTTATCCTAGTTTGATCATGAATACGATAGATAGACTGGAAGAGCCTGTCATCTACACTAAAGATAAAGTCGTTAAATCGATTAATATTCACGAGCCGGTTGCTGAGACCATAGAAGTAGATTTCTATTTGCCGCTGGAGATTCAAGAAGAAGTTCCTGTTATTGTAGCTCCGATATTTGCGTCAACAGATACTTTGGCTGAGCCAAAAGTGTCATCTGTTGCTCCTGTGAAGGCCAGGTCGCGACCGGAATCTATTTCTAGTGTGAAGCTTGAGGCTGTAGCTTCTCCGCTCAATGAAGCAAAAGCTGCTTCAAAAGCAAATGTAAAACCGACTGTCAGAGATGACGGCAATCCTATTACGCAGGTAGTGGTCCCGCAGTCTGATGCAAAGACGCGTACTAAGCTGGTTCAAAAATTCCCTGAACCTAAACCGCCTAGGCTAGCACCTTTAAAGAGGAAGAAAACTTGGGTAGATTATCTGGATTCTCGTTATTCCTTGCTGTTATTGGTTCTGGGTATGGCACTAGCGTTTATGCCTGCATTGGTTAGATTGTTCAAGTAAGACAGTTAATAGAGGCAGAGGATTAGAGTTTTGCCCTGGCTAAGTATCCATTGTTTCACGTGAAACACCCTGATGTCGGCTATTGAAATTATTGATGAGCGCAGTTTTTCATTAAAAACCCTCTATAATCGTGCCTCTCCAAGAAATCCAAAAGTAGAAATATCCTATGTTTTATCCTAAAGAATTCGATGTGATCGTAGTTGGCGGCGGCCATGCTGGTACTGAGGCCGCACTTGCCTCCGCACGCATGGGGCAGAAAACGCTTCTACTTTCGCATAATATTGAAACGCTCGGCCAGATGTCGTGTAATCCTTCAATAGGTGGCATAGGAAAAGGGCACTTGGTCAAAGAAGTGGATGCCATGGGTGGCGCGATGGCGATTGCCACCGATGAGGCTGGTATCCAATTCCGTATTCTAAATTCGTCCAAAGGCCCGGCAGTACGCGCTACAAGGGCGCAAGCTGACCGTATTTTGTACAAGCAAGCGATCCGCAGCCGCCTTGAAAATCAGACTAACCTTTGGCTGTTTCAGCAAGCGGTAGATGACTTATTGGTAGAGGGTGACCGTGTCGTCGGTGCCGTAACACAGGTTGGTATTCAGTTTCGTAGCCGCTCTGTTGTGTTGACCGCAGGTACTTTCCTTGATGGGAAGATCCACGTTGGCCTGAATAATTATTCGGCAGGGCGTGCCGGTGATCCTCCTGCGATCTCTTTATCGACCCGCTTAAAAGAACTCGCCTTGCCGCAAGGCCGTTTGAAAACTGGTACGCCGCCGCGCATTGATGGTCGTAGCATTAATTTTTCAGTGATGCAAGAGCAGCCGGGCGATTTTGATCCTATTCCGGTATTTTCTGTCATGGGCAATGTCGGCATGCATCCGCGCCAGTTACCATGTTGGATTACGCATACGAACGAACGCACTCACGATATTATCCGCGCCGGGCTCGACCGCAGTCCTATGTATACAGGCGTGATCGAAGGAGTAGGGCCACGTTATTGCCCATCGATTGAAGACAAGATTCATCGTTTTGCCAGCAAAGAATCACACCAGATTTTTTTGGAGCCAGAAGGTCTGACCACCAATGAGTATTATCCGAACGGGATTTCCACTAGTTTGCCGTTTGATGTGCAGCTAGATTTGGTGCGTTCTATGCGTGGTATGGAAGACGCTTACATTCTGCGCCCTGGCTATGCGATTGAATACGATTATTTCGACCCGCGAGGATTAAAAACTTCCCTAGAAACACGTTCAATTAAGGGCTTGTTTTTTGCCGGACAAATTAACGGTACTACCGGTTACGAAGAAGCGGCAGCGCAAGGTATGTTGGCGGGATTGAACGCGGCATTGTTGACCCAAGGTCGCGATGCCTGGGTGCCGCGTCGTGATGAAGCCTACCTCGGTGTCCTGGTCGATGATCTGATTACCAAGGGTGTGCAAGAACCTTACCGCATGTTCACCAGTCGTGCCGAGTTCCGTCTGAGCTTGCGTGAAGATAATGCCGATATGCGTCTGACCGAAATCGGTCGTCAGCTTGGTTGCGTCAGCGATGCGCAATGGGCAATGTTCGAGCAAAAGCGTGAGGCTGTTTCACGTGAAATGGAAAGACTGCGTTCGACCTGGGTGAATCCACGTATTTTGGCGGACGTTGAAGCCGAGCGCATCGTTGGTAAAGCCTTGGAGCGTGAATATTCTCTGGCCGATTTATTGCGCCGCCCACATGTGACGTATGAATCTTTGATGACCATGCAAGGTGCTGATGGTCAACAACTTGCTGGGCCTGGTGTGCAAGACGACGCGGTAAAAGAGCAGGTAGAAATCCAGGTCAAATATTCTGGCTATATTGACAGACAGGCTAAAGAGGTTGAGCGCCATGCATATTTTGAAAACCTCAAAATGCCAGACGACTTCGATTATTTAGAAGTCAACGGTCTGTCGGTAGAAGTGAAGCAAAAGCTGAATAAGCATCGGCCAGAAACCCTAGGGCAGTGCGGTCGTGTTTCTGGCGTGACACCAGCAGCGATTTCCTTGCTACTGGTGCATATGAAAAAACGTGGTTTTAAAGAGTTTGCTGCCGCACCCGAGTTAGCTGTTGCGGTAGAAACAGGTGATGGCGAATGAGCGGGTTTGATGCAGCAAGCTTGCGCGCTAGTCTGGCTGAGGGGATAAAGGCTTTGCCCTTGTCACTGGACGATGCACAGATCGATCAGATGATTGCTTACCTGGCGTTGTTATCGAAGTGGAATTCGGTCTATAACTTGACGTCGATTCGCGACCCTAAAGAAATGGTAAAGCAGCATGTGCTGGATTCCTTGTCAGCTGCACCTGCTTTCAAAGATGCCAAAAACGTTCTGGATGTCGGTGCTGGCGGCGGTTTGCCCGGCATGATATTGGCGATTACTTATCCTGCGATTCAAATTTCCATGATCGATACGGTCAGCAAAAAGACCGCGTTTTTGACTCAGGCGAAAACCGAATTAGGCTTAAAAAATGTCACTGTTCATACCGGCAGAGTTGAGGCTTTGGCAGTGAATGAGAAGTTTGATGTGATTACCTCGCGTGCTTTTTCTGAGCTATGCAATTTCATTAACTGGTCGGGACATTTGTTGGCAGAGGGCGGGCAATTCATCGCCATGAAGGGCGTTGCGCCGGATCAGGAGATCGAGCGTATGCCAGAAGGATGGCAAGTCCAGTCGCTACAAGCTTTGTCAGTTCCGGGCATGGACGCTGAGCGTCATCTGGTGTTTATCAAGCGACAATGAATTCACGTCAGTGAGTATTTAGTAAGTTGCGTCAGTAAGTTACGTCAATAAGTATTACAAACGCAGCGACACCAATTGAAGCAAAGCGGATTTGGTTTTGCTTCAATAGATACTCCATATGAGTATATTTAGTTGTTCGTATAATCATTGGGCGATACGGCATAATTTGTAAAATAACGGGGGAGTATATTGATTTCATATTGTTTTAGATTAAGGCAGCTTGCCTCCAGGTTGTACTTGTCCCCCTCCAGAACCCTACTAAAAGTAAGCTAAAGTCACTATGGCGAAAATTTTTTGTGTCGCAAACCAAAAAGGTGGGGTGGGCAAAACCACGACCACAGTCAATCTGGCTGCCGGATTGGCTAAGCTCGATCAGCGCGTGTTGTTGGTCGATCTCGATCCGCAAGGCAACGCCACCATGGGCGCGGGCATCAATAAGGCCAAACTGACGTCGTCGATTTACCAGGTGTTGCTGGGTATGTCCGATGCGGCTTCGGCGATTCTGCGATCTGAGTCGGGCAACTTTGATGTCTTGCCTGCCAACCGTGAATTAGCCGGTGCCGAAGTAGAAATGGTGGAGCTGGAGAATCGCGATAAGCGTCTACGCGACGCATTGGCAACAGTCGGCGCTAACTACGACTTTATCCTGATCGATTGCCCCCCGGCTTTATCCATGCTGACTTTAAACGGATTGTGCGCCGCTCACGGGGTCGTGATTCCTATGCAGTGTGAATATTATGCATTGGAAGGTTTGTCCGATCTGGCCAATACGATCAAAAAAGTATCGGTCAACCTCAATCCGGATCTGAAAATTGTCGGTTTGCTGCGGGTGATGTTTGATCCGCGTATGACGCTGTCGCAACAAGTTTCTGACCAGTTGGAACAGCACTTTGGCGATAAAGTATTTAAGACCGTCATTCCCCGCAATGTGCGTTTGGCGGAAGCGCCATCGTATGGTATCCCGGGAGTGGTGTTTGACCCCAGCTCTAAAGGCGCGCAAGCCTATATAGCTTTCGGCGCCGAGATGGTGGAGAGAATTAAATTGTTAGAAGCAAAGTTAGACACTAAGTCGGAAGCAATATAATGGCAACCAAAAAACAAAAAGGCTTGGGGCGCGGTTTAGAAGCCCTGTTCGACGGCGCAGGCGATTTTACAGAAGCGGTTCCCACGGTAGCGGGCGCACCGAGCAGCTTGCCGGTCAGCCAGATGCAGGCAGGCAAGTATCAGCCGCGTACCCGCATGGATGAGGGCGCGCTGACCGAGTTGGCTAACTCGATTAAAGCGCAAGGCTTGATGCAACCGATACTGGTACGCCCGATTGGTCAGAATAATGGCATCACGCGTTATGAAATCATTGCCGGTGAACGCCGTTTCCGCGCTTCGCAAATGGCAGGTTTGGAAGAAGTGCCCGTGCTGGTCAAAGATGTAGACGATCAAGCCGCCGCAGCGATGGCTTTGATTGAGAATATCCAGCGCGAAGATCTCAATCCTTTAGAAGAAGCACAAGGTATTCACCGTCTGATCACGGATTTCAGTTTTACCCATGAGCAAGCGGCCGGTGCGGTAGGTCGATCGCGCAGCGCAGTGTCTAATTTATTGCGCCTGCTTAATTTGGCGAAGCCGGTACAAACTATGTTGATGGCAGGCGATATCGACATGGGGCATGCCCGTGCATTGCTGGCAACGGATGCCGCGACGCAAATCCAGCTGGCGAATCAGGTCGTGGCCAAACGTATGTCGGTGCGCGAGGCCGAGAAACTGGTTACCCGTACCACGGCTGAAATGAGTTCACCAGTGAAAACTCGGGATAAGGCAGAAAAATCGCGCGACATCACTCGTTTAGAAGAAGAGCTTTCAGACCTGCTGGCAACCCAGGTCACTTTAAAAATGGGCAGCAAAGGGCGGGGACAATTGATGATTGATTTTGCAGATCTGGATAGTCTGGACGGCGTTATTTTAAAAATACGCGGTCAATAAAACTGGTTTGCCGATATGACAATTTTATTGCTGCCGGGCTTACACAATTCAAGTGACACACACTGGCAAAGTTTATGGGAGCAGCAACTAGCCAAGCAGTATGACATTCACCGGGTTCAGCAAGATAGTTGGGATCAGCCTGATCGCGAGTCTTGGGTAACGAATCTTTCGCAAGCAGTCAATCGCGCTGATGGCACCGTTATCTTAGTAGCGCATAGTCTGGGTTGCGCTTTAGTTGCATGGTGGGTCGCATCCGGCATGCCGGGAGTGCAAGATACCCGTAAGGTAAGGGCGGCATTATTAGTGGCGCCGCCAGATGTAGAGCGGGTTGATTTTCCGGCACCGAGTTTTGCACCAATGCCGCAAACGGCGATGAGCTTTAAAACAAAAGTGATTGTTTCTGATGACGATTCTTGGTGTGAGATGCAAACCGCGCAGAAATGGGCGCAGAGTTGGGGTGCAGAATTTCACCATATCGGTGCAAAGGGTCATATTAACGGAGATTCTGGTCTAGGCGACTGGAAGCAAGGCCAGCATTGGCTTGCCGAGCTGGTAGTGAGCGCAGAAAATTGATGTGTGTCTCATTTTGATGCGTCGCATCAAACGTTTGACGATGGTGCGCACTACCACGTATAATTCCGTGGTTTTGGTTGGCAGGCGTTTGCGCTGACTTAAATCGTTTGGCAGTGAATAAATTTTATTAGATACTGCCGACAAATTACGAGGAATTGGCATGGCGCGTATTGTCTTGCTGCAATTTGTAGCGACGTTGGTAGTCGCACTGGTCGCGGCACTTATCGCTGGCACAGCCTCAGGAATATCCGCATTATTAGGCGGTTTGTGTTGCGCGGTTCCCAATGCTTTGTTTGCCGCACGGTTATATGCCAGTGCCAAAAAGCCCGGGGGAGCCAATCCGATGACATTCTTCATCGGTGAATTTGTCAAAATTGCGTCAACAGTGGCTCTCATGGCAGCGACTGTTTACTTGTACCACGATGTGAACTGGCTGGCGTTCGTCGCTGCCTTCGTCTTGGTACTGAAAAGTTATTTCATCTTACTATTTAGACACTAATTATGAGCGCAACAGAGAACGCCCCAACCGCGTCAGAATATATTTCCCATCACCTGGGACATTTATCTAACTCACATATTCCTCAAGAGTCTTTGTGGGACATGTCGTATATCAATATAGATACAGTAGTCTGGTCTGTTATTTGTGGCTTGATCGGTAGCTTGATCATGTACACGGCTGCACGTAAAGCGACATCCGGCGTTCCCGGTCGTTTCCAATGCGCAGTTGAGATGTTGTTCGAAATGGTAGATAACAATGCGAAAAGCATTGTCCATGGCAACACAGCATTTATCGCACCTATGGCATTGTCGGTATTTGTCTGGGTAGTGTTGATGAACTCCCTCGATTTTTTACCAGTAGATTTATTCTCTCAATGGTTGTTCCCTGCTTTCGGTATCAGTCCGGAAACGCATCATCGCGTAGTACCGACAGCTGACTTGAACGGCACTCTGGGTATTTCGATTGGCGTGTTTGCGTTAATGATGTACTACAGTTTCAAGATTAAAGGTGTAGGCGGTTTTATCAAAGAATTGTTCAGCGCACCATTTGGCCCTATGTTGTTCCCGTTCAATCTGGCATTGAACATCGTTGAATATGCAGCGAAAACTTTTTCCCTCGGTATGCGGTTATTCGGCAATATGTTCGCAGGTGAATTGCTGTTCTTGTTGATTGCCGCTTTGTTAGGTGCTTCTGATTCCATCCTTGGTGGTATCGGTCATTTGGTACTGGGTACCGCATGGTCGGTTTTCCATATCTTGATTGTGCCTTTGCAAGCATTTATCTTCATGATGTTGACGCTGGTATATATGGGTCAAGCTCACGAAGCGCATTAATTAACGTTTTTTCAGGTTTTTGAAGTTTGGTTTTTAGTATTTGCTTTTGGTATTTTTATTTTTCAACTTTTAAGGAGTTTTCTCATGACTAACGTCGCTTTCGTTGCATTGGCTTGTGGTTTGATTATCGGTTTGGGCGCTTTGGGTGCATGTATCGGTATCGCTATGATGGGTGGTAAATATCTGGAAGCGTCTGCTCGTCAACCAGAGTTGATGGAAAAGCTGCAAGGTAAAATGTTGTTGTTGGCTGGTTTGATCGATGCTGCGTTCATTATCGGTGTTGGTATTGCTATGTTCTTCGCAATTGCAAATCCGTTCAAAGGCTAATTAGCTTTCCTTTTCCTACCGTAGACTTAGTCTGCGGAACGATCGATTTAATAAGGAAACTAATATGAATCTTAATCTATCAATGTGGTACCAGGCTGGGGTGTTTTTCATCCTCGCATTGGTGACTGCAAAATTCATCTGGCCACCAGTTATTGGTGCGATAGATGAACGTATGAAAAAAATCGCAGACGGATTAGCTGCAGCTGATCGCGGCCGTGCAGAGATGCAAGCTGCTGAAAAGCGTGTAGAAGCACAATTAGCTGGTGCTCGTGATGAAGGTCAAAAACGTATCATCGAAGCAGAAAAGCGCGCTCAGTTGATCGTTGAAGAAGCTAAAAATACAGCAACTGCTGAGGCTGCACGCATTATTGCTGCTGCCAAAGCGGACGCCGATAATCAAGTTACAAAAGCACGTGAAGAATTGCGCGACCAGGTTGCTACATTAGCAGTCAAAGGTGCAGAACAAATTCTGAAGCGTGAAATCAACGCATCGGCGCATGCTGATTTGTTGAGCCAACTGAAAATCGAGCTGTAATCATGGCTGAACTCGCAACGATCGCTCGTCCTTACGCAGAAGCATTGTTCCGTGTTGCGCAATCTGGCAACCTGTCCGCATGGTCGGACTTGGTTGCTGAGATGGCGCAAGCCGCAGCACATCCTGATGTAGTCGCTCTTGCTCACAATCCTAAAGTCTCTGCTGTTCAAACAGCCGAGGCTTTCTTGTCCGTGTTGAAGTCTCCAGTGAACGAAGAAGCGAAAAACTTCGTCAATACGCTCACTGAATATGACCGCTTAACTTTGTTACCTGAAATCGCAGCACAATTTCACGCGTTGAAAAATGCGCAAGAAGGTGCCGCAGATGCGCAAATTACCAGCGCCTTTGAACTGACGGCAGAACAAGTAAGTGATTTAGCGACAACACTGGAAAAGAAATTCGGCCGCAAGCTGCACCCAACTGTGACAGTGGATAACTCCCTGATCGGTGGTGTGCGTATCGTAGTCGGTGATCAAGTGCTGGATACGTCGGTTCGTGCCAAGCTGCAACAAATGCAAGTTGCCTTAACTGCGTAGTGTGAGCACGCAAGTACTGAAACAATTTTAGGAGTTAGTATGCAACTCAACCCATCAGAAATCAGCGAGTTGATCAAGAGCCGGATTCAAGGCCTTGGTACCAGCGCTGAAGTTCGTAATCAAGGTACGGTTATTTCCGTTACCGACGGTATCTGCCGCATTCACGGTCTGTCAGACGCGATGCAAGGTGAGATGCTGGAATTCCCAGGCAATACTTTTGGTCTGGCATTGAACTTGGAACGTGATTCCGTTGGCGCCGTTATTCTCGGTGACTACGAGCACATTTCCGAAGGCGATACAGTCAAATGTACTGGCCGTATTCTGGAAGTGCCTATCGGCCCAGAACTGCGCGGTCGTGTTGTCAACGCCTTGGGTCAGCCTATCGACGGCAAAGGCCCGATCAATGCAAAACTGACAGCACCAATCGAAAAGATTGCTCCTGGCGTTATTGCCCGTCAATCGGTTTCCGAGCCTATGCAAACGGGTATCAAATCAATTGATGCGATGGTACCGGTTGGTCGTGGTCAGCGCGAATTGATTATTGGTGATCGTCAAACTGGTAAGACAGCGGTAGCAATTGATGCCGTGATCAACCAAAAAGGTCAAAACGTAACATGTATCTATGTTGCGATTGGTCAAAAAGCGTCTTCCGTTAAAAACGTGGTGCGTTCTTTAGAAGCCCACGGCGCGATGGAATACACCATTGTTGTTGCTGCGACAGCGGCTGAATCTGCAGCAATGCAATTCGTCTCCGCATACTCCGGTTGCGCGATGGGCGAATATTTCCGCGATCGTGGTCAAGATGCATTGATCATTTATGATGATTTGTCCAAGCAAGCTGTGGCTTACCGTCAAGTTTCCCTGTTGCTGCGCCGCCCACCAGGTCGTGAAGCTTATCCAGGTGACGTGTTCTACCTCCACTCCCGTTTATTGGAACGTGCAGCACGCGTTAATCCAGATTACGTTGAGAAATTCACCAACGGTGAAGTTAAAGGTAAAACCGGTTCATTGACAGCACTGCCTATCATTGAAACCCAAGCGGGTGACGTTTCTGCTTTCGTTCCGACCAACGTAATTTCGATTACTGATGGCCAGATCTTCTTGGAAACATCTTTGTTCAACGCCGGTATTCGCCCCGCGATTAACGCTGGTATTTCGGTATCACGCGTTGGTGGCGCTGCTCAGACTAAAGTTATTAAAAACTTATCCGGCGGTATTCGTACAGATTTGGCGCAGTATCGTGAATTGGCTGCGTTTGCGCAGTTCGCTTCTGATCTGGACGAGTCCACACGCAAGCAGCTGGATCGTGGTGCACGCGTAACTGAATTGCTCAAGCAAGCTCAATATGCTCCTTTATCGATTTCTCTGATGGCCGCTTCCCTGTTCGCAGTGAATAAAGGCTTCCTGGATAACGTCGAAGTGAAGAAAGTATTAGCCTTTGAAGCAGGTTTGCATAGCTACTTAAAAACTAGCCACGCAGCATTGCTCGCTAAGATTGAAGAAACCAAGCAACTCGACAAAGATGGCGAAGCCGTTTTAGCCGCAGCTGTTGCTGATTTCAAAAAATCTGGCGCGTACTGATCTTAACTGGAGCAGAAGGAGTAAGAACAGATGGCCTCAGGTAAAGAGATACGTGGCAAGATCAAAAGTGTAGAAAACACGAAAAAGATCACTAAGGCGATGGAAATGGTCGCCGCATCCAAAATGCGCAAAGCGCAAGACCGGATGCGTGCAGCTCGCCCTTACAGTGAAAAAATTCGTAATATCACTTCGAACTTGTCACAAGCGAATCCTGAGTACACGCATCCTTTCATGGTTCAACAAGATCAATCCAAGAAAGTCGGATTGATCGTTGTAACTACAGACAAGGGTTTATGCGGTGGCCTGAATACGAACGTGTTGCGTTTGGTCACCAACAAACTGCGTGAACTCGAAGCTAAGGGTTCAAAAATTGAAGCGGTCGCAATTGGTAATAAAGGTCTTGGCTTCCTGAACCGTATCGGTGCAAAAGTCGTGGCGCACGCAGTGCAACTCGGCGATACACCGCATCTGGATAAACTGATCGGTCCAGTAAAATTATTGCTGGATGCCTATCAGGACGGTAAGTTAGATGCAGTCTACCTGTCTTACACCAAGTTTATTAACACCATGAAGCAAGAGCCTGTGCTGGAGCAATTATTGCCCCTGACGGCTGACAAACTGGCAGTAGATAAAAATACCCACACTTGGGACTATATCTATGAGCCAGATGCAAACACGGTGATTGATGAGTTGCTGGTACGTTATGTTGAGGCACTGATTTTTCAAGCAGTGGCAGAAAACATGGCGTCTGAACAATCGGCTCGTATGGTAGCGATGAAATCAGCCAGTGATAACGCAGGTAGTGTGATTGGTGAACTGAAACTGGTTTACAACAAAACCCGTCAAGCTGCGATTACCAAAGAGCTTTCCGAGATCGTCGCCGGCGCGGCAGCGGTCTAAACTGATTATTATTTATTGAAGGAACGAACATGGCTAATGGCAAAATCGTTCAGTGTATCGGCGCTGTTGTGGACGTTGAATTTCCACGTGACGCGATGCCTAAGATTTACGATGCCTTGAAAATGGAAGGCTCCGAACTGACTCTGGAAGTTCAGCAGCAATTGGGTGACGGCATTGTCCGTACGATTGCTCTAGGTACTTCTGACGGTCTGCGTCGCGGCATGATTATTTCAAACACTGGCAAACCTATCATGGTACCTACTGGCAAAGCAACGCTGGGTCGTATTATGGACGTATTGGGTAATCCAATTGATGAGTGTGGTCCGGTTAGTCGTGAAACTACCGCATCGATTCACCGTAAAGCACCTGCTTACGATGAACTGTCCCCATCGCAAGAATTGCTGGAAACCGGTATCAAGGTGATTGACCTGGTTTGCCCGTTTGCAAAAGG
The DNA here is from genome assembly GCF_040544445.1 of Undibacterium sp. GrIS 1.8. Classification (NCBI taxonomy): domain Bacteria; kingdom Pseudomonadati; phylum Pseudomonadota; class Betaproteobacteria; order Burkholderiales; family Oxalobacteraceae; genus Undibacterium; species Undibacterium sp. GrIS 1.8. The sequence continues at coordinate 61,170 of NZ_JBEONQ010000028.1, forward strand.
CGGTAAAGTTGGTTTGTTCGGTGGTGCCGGTGTAGGTAAGACCGTCAACATGATGGAATTAATCAATAACATAGCTAAAGCGCACAGCGGCTTGTCCGTATTTGCCGGTGTTGGTGAGCGTACTCGTGAAGGTAATGACTTCTATCACGAAATGGCTGACGCAAAAGTGGTTGATCTGGAAAATCCAGAAAACTCTAAAGTTGCGATGGTGTACGGTCAGATGAATGAACCACCGGGCAACCGTCTGCGCGTTGCTTTGACAGGTTTGACGATCGCTGAAGGTTTCCGTGACGAAGGTAAAGACGTGTTGTTCTTCGTCGATAACATCTATCGTTATACTTTGGCCGGTACGGAAGTTTCCGCGTTGTTGGGTCGTATGCCTTCCGCTGTGGGTTACCAACCTACATTGGCTGAAGAAATGGGCCGTCTGCAAGAGCGTATTACATCGACTAAAACTGGTTCGATCACATCGATCCAAGCGGTTTATGTTCCTGCCGATGATTTGACTGATCCATCTCCGGCTACGACGTTTGCTCACTTGGATTCCACTGTTGTTCTGTCCCGTGACATCGCTTCTCTGGGTATCTACCCAGCGGTTGATCCACTGGATTCAACATCACGTCAGTTGGACCCGCAAGTGGTTGGTGTAGAGCATTACGAAACAGCCCGTGCTGTTCAAGGTACTTTGCAACGCTACAAAGAATTGCGCGACATTATCGCGATTCTGGGTATGGACGAGTTGGCACCAGAAGATAAATTGTTGGTAGCGCGTGCACGTAAAATGCAACGTTTCCTGTCTCAGCCTTTCCACGTTGCTGAAGTATTTACTGGCTCCCCAGGTAAATACGTTTCACTGAAAGATACGATCAAGGGCTTCAAAATGATCGCTTCCGGTGAGCTCGATCACCTGCCAGAACAAGCGTTCTACATGGTAGGTACTATCGACGAAGCAATCGAAAAAGCGAAGAAAATGGCTGCTGCTTAATTGCTCATTAATTGCTGATTAATTACTCAGTAATTACTAAGTAACTAACAAATAAGCTTGGGTGTAGTACAAAGTAATATTGCGCTACACCCCTCGTTTTTTGATCGAATGAAAAGGTCCGATATGGCACACACTATTCACGTTGACGTGGTTTCCGCAGAAGAGCTGATCTTCTCTGGCGAAGCCGAGTTCGTCGCGTTGCCGGGTGAGGCTGGTGAATTGGGTATCTATCCAAAACATACGCCATTGATCACTCGCATCAAGCCAGGCGCGGTACGCATCAAGCTGGTAGGCCAAGCAGAAGACGAATTTGTTTTCGTTGCTGGTGGTCTGTTAGAAGTGCAACCGAATGCCGTTACCGTTTTGGCCGACACCGCAATTCGCGGTAGCGATCTGGACGAGGCAAAAGCGAACGAAGCAAAAAAACTGGCTGAAGAAGCTTTGGTCAATAAAGAATCTAAAATTGACTATGCGCAAGCACAGGCAGAACTGGCAGTAGCAATAGCCCAATTGGCGGCAATTGCAAGATTGCGTCAAAAGCGTTAATGCAGGCAAGCTGGCAGTGTTAAGTCGGCAAGTCAGTAAATTGAAAGGCAGCTTAGGCTGCCTTTTTGTTTTTCTGGTTTCGTATCTGCTATTGGCGAAGGTATTGATTGTTTGTGTGACTTAGCAGGGCGGATTCAAGTACGAAGAGCAACATTGAATAAAAAGTCAAAGGGTCAGATGCGATAGCATTCTGCCTTTTGACCAGCCAGTCGAAAGTTGCC